>JAHELX010000292.1 GCA_024643945.1 Anaerolineales bacterium | reverse complement strand
CGTAGGCGCAGAGGGCAATGCCCTCGATCACCTGGTGCGGGTTTTGCTCGATAAGCTCCCGATCTTTGAAGGTCCCCGGTTCGCTTTCGTCGGCGTTGACGACGACGTAGACGGGCTTGACGTCTTTAGGGATGAAAGACCACTTGACACCAGCCGGGAAGCCGGCACCCCCACGCCCACGCAGACCGGCGGCCTTGACCACGTCAGTCACTTCTTCGGGACGCATGTCACTCACTGCTTTGCGCAGCGCGGTGTAGCCATCGTGAGCAACGTAGACGGTGATGTTATGAATATCGGGTATGTCCCGATGTCTTAGTAAAACGTGCTCTTTTAATAGGCTCATCGGCTATCCCAACTTATCCAGGTAAGTCAGAAAACGGTCTATGTAGGCTTGGAGATCAGCGCCGATGTCAGCTTTGAGCGCCAGAATCTTCTCTCTCATAAACCAGGTATCCTCTCGCTTGTACCCGGCTGGCGAAATGCGAGCCAGGCACGAAGTCGCGCAGGTCAACAGTCCAGCCTGGCATGGCCTCCTCCAGATCACGCCAAAGGGAGAAATAGCCTTCGGCTTTGACACCCTCCACGGCGATGTCCACGTCCGAGTCGGGCCTGAATCCACCAGGACGCAGAACCGATCCGAACAGGAAGACCCGGCGCACCTCCGGGTAATCAGGAACGGTAGCCATGATCGCCTTGACGGCTACCTTCAATGCCCTCTGCCGTCGATTCTCCAGGTCAGCCAGCTTCTTTTCTTCACGAGCGATGAAAGACTCACGGCAGGTGGCTACATCCACATTAAAGTCGCTTATACTCGCCACCCCTCCAATCCTCTGCCCCCTGTTTCCGCAAATCGGCGATAAGGGTGTCTATCATGTCATCGGTCAGATTCTCATAGTATTCCAAGTTGATCTGCGCCACGGGTGCCCTGTCGCAGGCAGCCAGGCAGACGACTTTTTCGACGGTGAACAGGCCGTCGTCGGTGCTGCCCCCTTGCGGTGGCAGCCCCAGCCGCTGGCACAGGCGACGGTAAAACTCTTCAGCGCCGCGCAGCGCGCAGGGTAGGTCGGTGCAGATCTGAATCAGGTACTTGCCGGTCGGCTCTTTACGAAACAGGGTGTAAAAGCCGACAACAGCTTGCACCTCGGTCACGTTCATATCCAGGGCCTGGGCCACGTCGCGGATGTCGTCGTCGGTCAGATAGTTCCGCCTGCGCTGAGCAATATACAACGCTGGCAATATTGCCGACTGTTTGTCAGGATATTTCTTCAATACTCGATTAAGTTCTTGTTGTTCAGCTTCCGATAGCACGTTGTTGCTCCACTATGACGTCGCAGCGACCAGTGTCCAGCGTTGTCGCGTGATTCGATAAGCCGCCAGCCCTTGAGAGGATGTCTGTAAAGCCGAGGGGTGGGCTTTTCCCCACCCACGGTCCCCTGCACAGGGGAGAGGGGACCTATGGGCTAGCCCGCCTGAGCCTGGCCCACCTCACTTTTCAGACACACTCTAAAGCGCCGATCTATCGATCTACGTCTCCCAGTACGATGTCAATCGAGCCGATGATGGTAACCAGGTCCGACAACAGATGTCCCCGGGCCATAAGATCGGTTGCCTGCAAGTTAACGAAGGAGGTGCCACGTATGTGCAGTCGGTAAGGGATGGCCGTGCCATCGCTGACCAGGTAAAAGCACAGGATGCCCTTGGGATTCTCGGCCATTCCGAACACTTCACCCACAGGCGGTTTGTAACCCTCCGTGTATAACTTGAAGTGGTGGATGAGGGACTCCATCGAATGCCCGATTTCCTCGCGTGCAGGTGGGGCCACTTTGCGATCTTCGGTGCGGACGGGGCCATCGGGCAGCTTGCTTACCGCCTGTTCGACAATGCGCAAGCTCTGTTCCATTTCGCGCATACGCACCTGGTAACGAGCATAGCTGTCGGCCTCAGTCGCAGTAGGAATGTCGAAATCGAAGTGGTCGTAGCTGGAATAGGGACGTGCTTTGCGCAGGTCAAACGGGACACCGCCCGCCCGCAGCATCGGACCGGTGACCCCCAAAGCGATAGCATCCTCCGCTTTGAGAATGCCGATTCCCTCCAGGCGTGATAGCCAAATGGGATTGCGGGTAAGCATGGCCTCGTATTCTTTGAAACGCTCTCGAAAGTCGAGCACGAAGGCACGCACCGCGTCAGAGAAGGCACTGGGGATATCTCGCCGCAGTCCCCCGACACTCATGCCGGTAGTCGTCAGGCGCGCCCCGCAGAACATTTCGAAGATGTCCAGGATTCTCTCCCGGTCACGCAGCGCATACATCAGCAGACTATGGATAGTGCCGCTTACGTCGTGGGCATGGGTCGCTAACCAGAAAAGGTGGCTGGCGATGCGTTGCAGTTCAGCCAAGATGACCCGAATGTATTGAGCACGAAGCGGAACTTCCACCCCCAGCAACTTTTCCACAGTAAGGACGTAGGCCAGGTTGTTGTTCATAGCGGCCAGGTAGTCTATACGATCGGTGTAGGGAATGAATTTTTCGTAGCGCTTATTTTCGCCCGTTTTCTCAAAGCCAGAGTGCAGGTAGCCAATGTCGGGGTTAACACTGAGTACGCGCTCACCGTCCAGTTCCACTGCCAGGCGAAGGACGCCGTGAGTCGCCGGGTGCTGGGGTCCCATATTGATGACCAGGTGTTTCTCCGTGTCAACACTTTCTGGCAACTCGCTGGGATAAGAAGGCCCTTCCATAATCTGTTGGCTCAGATGAGCAAAGCGTGGATTGTCCCGGTCGGAGGTGAAGTAGACTGGCTCCCCCCCCAGCGGGTAATCTTTGCGCAGCGGGTGGCCCACCCAATTCTCCGGCATCAGAATACGGCGTAGCCAGGGATGCCCGGTGAACTCAATCCCCATCAGGTCGTAGACTTCGCGTTCGTGCCAGTTGGCAGTGGGCCAGATGTCAGTGACGCTGGGGCATTGCGGCATTTCGGACGCCCCATCCCACGGCAGGGGTACCTTCAGCCGGATACTATGGTTTTTGGGAACGGAATACAACTCGTAGACGGTAGCAAAGCGGGGTTCAATCCCCATATTACGTCGGTCTACGCTGGTCAGGTCCAGCAACAGGTTGTATTGCAGGTCTGGGTCGTCACGCAAGAAGCGAGAGGCGTCGAGCAATGTCTCGTGGCTGAGGGTAAGGGTAGCCTCGCCACAGAACTCGCTCACGTCTTGCAGGGCGCTGGGGAATCGCGTTTTCAGCTTTTCGATTGTGATATTGCTCATCAGTCCCCATTCACAGAGTATTAGCTCAACGGGTTAACAGGTCAAGAGGTTAATAAGGTAACGGGGGAACGACGCATGAGTCATGAGCTCGCGATCTGTTGCCTCATTGCCTTGTATGCTGGTGATTCACACCCGTTCGCCTAATTTTTCCTGCTTTTGAATTTTCTCCTGCAGCAAGGTGAGGGCGTAGAAGAGGGCCTCCGGCCGAGGAGGGCAACCCGGCACATATACGTCCACTGGAATAAGCTTGTCCACGCCCTGGACAATAGCGTAATTGTTAAAAGGTCCCCCTACCGATGAACAATCGCCCATAGCGACGACCCACTTGGGATAGGGCATTTGTTCATACAATCGCTTCACCACGGGGGCCATTTTGTTGCTCACTCGTCCGGAGACAATCATCAAATCTGATTGGCGGGGAGAACCGCGAAAGACTTCAGCCCCGAAGCGCGAGATATCGAAACGAGATGCGCCTGAGGCCATCATTTCAATCGCACAACAGGCCAAACCAAATGTGATCGGCCACATTGAATATTTTCTACCCCAATTGACTGCTTTCTCAAGCGTCGTGGTGATAATTCCCAAACTTCCAGTCTTGTGACCGCTTTCTTCCATGAGACTAACTACTCCTTACTCCCACTCTAAGGCGCCTTTTTTCCAAATGTAAACATATCCAACCAGCAGGATCAATACGAAGACCCCCATCTCGATCAGGCCGAAGAGCTTGAGTTGACGAAATAGTACAGCCCAAGGGTAGAAGAACACCACTTCCAGGTCGAATAAAATAAAAAGCATAGAGACTTTGTAGTAATGCACTGGCACTTTGCGTCGGGCGTCGCCGTAGGGGACTTTGCCAGATTCATATGTCTTTAGCTTGGTAGAGGTGGGACGCCGAGGCCCCAGGAAGGCAGGGAAGACCAACGCTATAATACCGAAGAGCCCGGCAATGACAATGAATACAAGAATCGGCAGGTAGTCAATCGGCATAGGGGTAGAATCCTTCAGGAGGTTCTCCGCACTTGTCCAGAAACAACCTGTACTTTTGCAATCAGTTTACACCTGCTTTGCCGATTGGAGTGCAAAGTTATTATTGGACAAGTACTCCGCATAACCGGCGGGAAATTAACGTGTTAAGTTTATCACACCCTATAGGCTTTGTCAAGGAAATTAGACCTTTTGAGATGCATTTTAATAGCCCGATTCTTCAGGCGGGCGCGCCTCTCACAAACAGCCCAACGGATTCGATATGATAAGTCTGAGGAAACAGATCGAGGGGCTGAACCTCGACCAGCCGATAGCCTGCGGCGGCGAAAGTCTTCGCATCGCGGGCCAGGGTGGCGGGGTCACAAGCTACGTAGACCAGCCGTCTTGGACCTAGCGCTGCGAGGCGTGCCACCACTTCAGGGCCGCAGCCGTTGCGAGGTGGGGCGACGATGGCCGCGTGGACCGGCTCGTCAAGGGCGACCAGGATATTAGCCACGTCCCCCTCGATGACCCGGACATTATCCAGACCGGCCGATTCGACGTTGAAGCGCGCATCGGCCACTGCAGCAGGATCAGCTTCCACAGCAATCACCTGGGCGACCCTTGCGGCCAGTACAAGGCTAAAAAGCCCCACACCGCAGTACAGGTCGAGCAACGTCTCATGGGGACGGGGTGACAAGTAGCTGAGGACGGCATCTACCAGCGCTTCGGCGCCAGGGGTGTTCACCTGAAAGAAGCTCCCCGCCGACACACGGTATTCTTGCCCGGCGACTTGCTCAAACAGATGATCATTGCCCACCAAGACAACCGGTGTACCGTTGCTCTGCATCAACACGCACGATACGGGCCGGTCCACCATCAGTTCAAAAGGCTCATCCTCGGTTGTCTCAAAGATTACCATCTGCTGACCAGTGTTGACTCCGGCCCGCAGCGACAATCGTTCCAATTCTTCTATTTCGACATCTAATTCGTCAAAAAGCTCGGCAACCAGGGGATGCATAATGGGACAGGTATTGATTGGCTCTACCCGCTGACCATCGGCAGCCACATAGCCAAGACCTCCAGGAGAAGCATGCAACTGCACGTGATTGCGATAGCTCCATGGCTCTCCTACAGCGCGAGTGGGGCGCACGAGGACGTCGGTCAGCCCACCCAGCCGGGCAAGTTGATCACGTACTACATCAGTCTTATAGGCAAGCTGGGCAGGATAACGGATGTGCTGCCATTGGCATCCCCCGCAGGCCTCGGGGCCAAAATGCGGGCAGCCTGGTGCCGTTCGTTCGGGCGAAGGTTCGATCACTTCCACCAGATGTGTCCTGGCCCAGCCCTTTTTGCTTGTCTCTACTTCCACGGCGACAGTCTCGCCTGGCAAGGCATAGGGTACAAAAAATACTTTGCCCTGATAACGCCCCAGCGCCGAGCCACCGTGGGCCATTTGTGATAGTTTCAGAGTGACCATAGTACAAACTAGCTATTGCTTTCTACCGAACTATCATATATGATAGGATTAGAAAATATATCTGTAATTCTACCTAACACTTGTCCAGAAATAGCTTGGTACTCTTGCCATTAGTTTACACCTGATTTGCCGATTGAAGTGCAAGTCACTGTTGGACAAGTACTTCGCAATAATCTTCTTTAATTCATTACTATTACACAGAAAGGAGGTGAGACAAGTGTTATTCCTACCCCAAGAGCAGGGCCAAGGACTGGTAGAGTACGCGTTGATCCTGGTCTTCGTAGCCATTGTGGTCATCGCAATTCTGCTTCTACTGGGCCCCATAGTCGGGAACGTGTTCAGTAACGTTGTATCTAATCTCTAAAAATATTGTTCAGTGTGCTGATACCCTATTTATACTGAAGCCCTACCTAACCGGTGGGGCTTCAACCTATATTCGCCCAAGTTAGTAATGACCTACTTCTGGCCCTGTACTCCCAAAGAGACTGGATTCCCCCAGGATAGCCCGAATACCTATCCAGGTTTTGCGCTATTTTGTACTTTGCTGCTTCTAGTCAAGTAGGCGAGAGCTTGCTCTTGCTCCCCATCCATCACCATCTCTAAGAAGCGTCCGCCGGAGGCGGCCGCCACGTCAATGACTTTCACCAAATCGGCATAGGGCGCGTCGGCTGGAAGCAACTCAGGCAGCACATTGGGCACGCTGTCCAGGAACGCCCGGTTGAAGATCACGCCTTCGTCATTGGGATATAGTGGCAAGGGATAAATGCCAGATTCTACCAAATCCTGGAAAAAGTGCGTGCCGTAAGAAACCTCGGGTGTTTCGCCATCTTTCCCCATCGCGATTTCGACCAGGACGCGCGTATTATAGATGTCGGCATAAGTTACCTTCACCCCCAGGTCAATGTTTGAACTCCCCCAACGACCTGGTCCCATAAGGATGAACCGCTCGTTTTCGAGCCGCTTGTTGAGTCGGCCGATGATGCGGCCGATCTCGAACTTGACCGAATGTTCGGCGATGCGACCATACGCCTCGGGATCAACGTAGACGATGTAGTCAATGTCAGAGACAACACCTTGCGGCACAAGTTTGTGCGCCGAGAAAAGTTTGTCCTCCTCAGGTATATTGGCCGGAAGTTCCAATCCCTCCCCCCAATCCTGGCTGATGAGCGGACGGCATTGGAGCAGGTGAAGGGTGTACTTTGGACGTGGGCGTTCGGCCAGGACATCAAGGGTAAATTCCACGTCGACCGGTACCTGATAATACTCCTCCAAGGTTTTAAGAATCGCTTTCATCGCCGGCACAAAGGTTGCATCTCGCGCCAGCCCATCGAAGGTAAGGACCATTGCGTCGGGATCCAGACCGCTACCCAAGGCAAAGATGGGCTGTATGTAGTCCCCCTTATCCAACGAAGCAAGCAATCGGATACCAGGGAATTTGGCTGAGATGACCTCTACAACACGCAAGGTTCTCATGCGGTTCTCAGCCAGGTCAATCAGATCCACAAAATGCTGTGAATACTTCTTGATTTCTTTTGTGGTCTTTTCTGGGCGAAGCTGCGGATGACTCAGAGCCACCATACGCGGATAATCATCGGCTACCCGGTCTACGGCGCGGGTTCCCAGACCCCAAACCATGCGCAAAAAGCCATCTTCACGTCGGATCTTCCGATTCCAGCGAAACGGGTTCCGACTAAAGGCCACACCTGCCAGCGTTGGGAAGAAGTAGTGGCCAAATTGCTTTCCTTCCACTTTTTGAATGAGGATGGCCATGCGCTCATCGTAGTCGAGGAGCCCCTTTTGTCGCCGGTAAAGCATGGCAC
>JAHELX010000291.1 GCA_024643945.1 Anaerolineales bacterium | reverse complement strand
GATCCTCTTTGTCGCTGGCTGGGGGCTGGGGGCTGGGGGCTGGGGGCTGGGGGCTGGGGGCTGGCGAGTGGTAGGTTGGCTGCGCCTTAGCACCCCCCGGCCCGCGCGGCGGCCCGTCCTGGCCTGCACCAGCGGGCCAGGCAGCCGGGACGAGCAGCGCCCAGCCCCTAGCCCCCAGCTCGCCCTGCGCCTGGGACTGCTGTTGGTCGCCATCTGGTTGGCAGTGATGCCCATCGCCCAGTTTGCCTGGCGCCACGGTGATGTCTTCTGGCGGCGGACGCGCACGGTCTCTATCCTTGAGAAGCGGGACGAACCTAACCTGGGACTGGCGTTGCTGCAAAATACCGAAAAGCACCTGTTGATGTTCAACTACAAGGGTGACAACAACGGCCGCCACAACCTGCCGGGCGCGCCCATGCTGGACCACTTGTCGGCGGTCCTCTTTGCGATGGGACTGGGGCTGGCTGTAGCCAAATTGGTGAGTCAGCGCATCAGCGATTCAGCGAGCCCGCAGTCTACGCAAATGACGCATCCGCAAATCGCTGATGCGTTGCATCTCTTTTTCTTGTTGCTACTACCGGTTGGACTGGCGGGAGGCATCTTTACGCTTGATTTTGAAGCGCCCCAGTCCTTACGCTCTATTGCTGCGCTGCCGGCAGTGGCCTATTTCATCGCCTTGAGCCTGGACACTCTCTGGCTGGAGCTTAAATGGGTCGCAAGGGTCGTGCGGCCTCGGCTTAGCCTGATTCCGGTGGTGCTATGCCTGGGGATCATCGCGGTTGGCAATGGTGACACTTACTTTGGGCGGCAGGCGCACGATTTCGCGGTATGGCAGGCCTTCTCTACGGCTGAGACGCTGGTGGGCAAACGTATGGCGGAAATGGGACCCGATCCCATCTATTACCTATCGCCTTTCTTCATTGACCATCCCAGTATCCGCTTTCACGCGCCTGCGGAGGAGTCCCCGCGCAGCCTGCGCAAGGTGATGCCCCTGCCTGATCCGTTGCCCGCCCGCGAGCCACCCGACCGGCCTGTAGTCTACTTCATCCATCCTGACGAAGCATGGGTTTTTGACCTGGCACGGCAGATGTATCTGTCGGGCTGGTTCGAGGCGATGCCGGCCGATTCTGAATTCCCGCCCGCTGTCTTCATGGTTCGACTGGAACCGGGCGACGTGGCCAGTGTGCAGGGTCTCGACGTACGCTACTGGGCGGGTGACGACTGGGAAGGGGCAGGAGTGCCTGTCGCCACTGATCGCTCGCCGGTATTAGACGTGACTTGGCCCGCCGCTGCGCCTCTCGACCTTCCCTTCGTCGCTGAGTGGAACGGTGTTCTCTACGCGCCGAAGTATGGCCACTATGTGTTAACAGTAGATGCACCGGACCGGGTGGCATTGACCCTTGACGGCGCGACTGTTGATGGGGAAGGCGCTCTCAGCCTGACTCCGACGCTGGCCCAGGGGAACCATAGCCTGCGACTGCGCGCGGAGGGTGGCGTAGGGCGTGTACGGCTGTCGTGGCAATTCCCTGGAGGGGGCCTTCAGACGTCGACTGGCGACGCGGGTGTTGTCCCCCAGTGGGCGCTCTATAGCTTTCCGGTCAGCGGACATGGGCTGCTGGGCAAATACTATGCCAATCCTGACTGGCAGGGTGAACCGGCCCTGGAGCGGGTGGACCCGGTGCTCAACGTTTATTTTCATCTGACACCGCTGCCCCGCCCCTACAGCGTGGAGTGGACGGGTGCATTGGATGTGCCCTACGGCGGCGCCTATGCATTGGGGCTGCGCTCTGTGGATGAGGCGCGATTGTATCTGGACGGACAACTGGTGGTCGAAGCGACGACGCCGGACGAATACGTGGAGAGCTTGGTCACCCTGGAGACCGGGTTGCACGACCTGCGCATCACTTACCAGGATCAGACCGGACGCTCACGGATTCACCTGTACTGGACTCGCCCCGGCGGCGAAAAAGAGATTATTCCGACGCAATACCTGTGGCCCAGCCGGGCTGCCAAGTCCGCGCAGAGTGCCGCCCCGGCATCTGTGCCATCGACGGGTCCTCCCTCGCCAGCCGAGTCCTCGCTCCAGGCGATGGATTTGATCTGGCAGGCAACGTGGGGCGGGCCGGGCGACGCCGAGGGACAATTCCGGGAGCCGCGCGATGTGGCCGTCATCGGCGACACGGTCTTCGTGGCCGATACTGGCAACCGGCGAGTGCAGGCCTTTGGTCTCGATGGGAGGTTCCGCAAAGCGATGTCAGGTGGCCAGGAACCTTTTGAGGAGCCGCTGGCCCTGGGCGTGGACAGCCAGGACCGCCTTTTGGTGTTCGATTCGCTGCCTGGCTGGATTTATCGCTTCGCCCCAGGAGACCTGCAGTCCGACACAGCGGGGAGGTCACCGGATCGGTTTGCCGGTCCTTCCAGCCAGACCTTCCATCCGCGGGGGATGACCGTTTTACCCGATGATACGATCATCGTGGCCGATACAGGCGGTGCGCGGCTGGTCTTTTTTGGCCCGGCGGGGAACCTGGCTGGGCGCCTGGGCACGCTGGGCAGCGCGCCCGGTCAACTGAGCGAACCGACCGACGTGGCGGTGGACGCCGCCGGCACCTATTTCGTAACTGAGGCCCCCAACCGGCGGGTGCAGCACCTTGATCGCTGGGGGAACAGCCTGGGCGAATGGCCCATCCCACCCAGTGTGGCCTACGACGGCCCCCACATGGCCTGGGCACCCGACGGCAGCTTGTTGATGACGGCGCCGGCCGAGGGGGCCATCTTGCGCTATGCCCCCGACGGCCGGCTGCTCAATCGCTGGACCCAGGCCGGGAGCGCCCCCCTGCGCCAGCCGGTCGGCATTTACGTCGATGCCGCCACCAGCACGCTCTACGTGACTGATACCGCGACGCAGCAGGTGTACGTGTTTCGAATTGAGAGTTGAGCTTACCTTCGCTATTGCCTCAGAATGAGCGGCAGATAGACCTGGCGGATCTGGCTCACTCTGATGACAGTGGTCATCGTGTTGTTCTCAGGGCTCAAGTCGGGTGTGGTCGAGGCGACCCAGGCTGTGTTGGTGATGACCTCAGGACTGGCCGGCGCAGTGATCACGATAGTTGCCGTCACGCTTATGTCAGCATCCAGACTGGATAGAGTACAGGTCACGGCGCTGCCGTAAGCGCAGGTTCCGCCACCGCCAATGGTCGACGTGATGAACGTCACACTGGACGGCAGCGTATCTGTTATCGTAACCGTCATGGCTGCACTCGGCCCCAAATTGCTGATGACCAGCGTGTAAGTCATCCGATCGCTAAGGCCTACCAGCGCGGGTGAGACGCTTACCGCCAGCCCCAGGTCCGCGGTCGCTCCCGCCTCATAGGCGCCGATGTCGCAGGCGACCCCCTGGGGGCGGGGTATGCCACGCTGGTCGGTGGCGGGGCAGGAGGTGTTGTCGCCCTGGTCAATAGCCGGGCTGCCGGTCAGCAGCGCGCGAGTTGGGGTCGGTCCGCCATTATTTTGAAGCGGGCCGAGTAAGGGGTCGGTGTTTACCAGGTCACCCACGGCGCTGAAGCCGCAGGTATTGCCGCTGTCCAGGTTGTGGCCGAGAGAGTTAAGGAAGCCCCCGCTGTTGAAGCAATTGCCATCAGCCTCAGAATATGCCACGATGGTGTTGCCGATGGCCAGTTGCGCTTCATCATTGAAAATATTACCGCCGGTGTCGGGACCGCTAGCCGTGTTGCTGCTGAGTGTGATGTTCGTGAGGGTCGCGTTGCTGAGATTATAAAGACCACCACCGTTATCGCTGGCGGTGTTGCTGCTCAGCGTGTCGTTCGTCAGGTGCAGAGTGCCGCCGAAGTGCTCAAGGCCCCCTCCGCTTCTGGCCTGGTTATGGTCGATGGTGCTCCCATTCAAGGTCATGATGCCGTTGTTAAAGACGCCGCCGCCGGCCGCCGTCGCTGTATTGCCGCTGATGCGCGTGTTGTAAATGTCAGCAATAGCTCCCACTCCCTCGTTAAAGATACCCCCGCCACTGGTGGCCGTGTTGGTCATGATCGCGCATTGGCTTATGCTCAAGTGGCTCAGGGCTGTTCCCGAGTTATACACGCCTCCGCCACCCGTGTTGTTGACAATGCTGAGGTTGCTCAGGGTGGCGGAAGAAGTAGCATTATAGATACCGCCGCCCTGATTGCCGCCGACCAGGCCGCCGTTAAAGGTGAAGGGCGACTGATTTTGGTTGCGGATGCCATAACCACCGGTGTTGTTGACAATTTTGACGTTGCTCAATGTCAACCTGCCGCCATTGCTGCTGATGCCGCCTCCATGGTTGGTATCGATCGTGCTGTCGCTCAAGGTCAGCCCGCCCAGAACCTTGATGCCGCCGCCGTTCAGAGCTGTGTTGCTGATGACGGTGCTGTTGGTCAATGTCAGGACACCGGTAAGGTCAACCGCAACGCCACCGCCATCGGCCCCGGCGCCCGGATTCCCGTTTCGAATCGTCACACTCGAGACGGTGACATAAGCGCCGGGGAGAATCTCGAGGACGCGATCGGCGCCGTTGCCATCGATGATGATAGGGCCTGCGCCTGGGCCAGACTGTCCGATGGCTGTACCCATACCGCTGATGATCAATGTCCCCGAAATGTCCAGATCGCCGGTTTGCGCGCTGTTCTCGTTTGCCCCGCTTTTGGTCAGAGCGAAAATGGTGGGCTGAGCCAGGAAGGGACTGAAGATGATCGTATCTGCGCCGCTACCGCCGGGGCAGTCGCTAAAGGCGCTGTCCGTGTTCGCCGCGATGATAGCTTCACGCAGCGAGCATAGGCCATCGCTGGCGATGACATCACTGGTAGTGGTTACCGTAATCGTCGTGTCGGCGTCCGCTGGCGGGACGAGCATCAATGCCCCAACCAGGAATGACAGCGCGAAAGCACCACATAGAATTAGCTTGCGTTTTTTTGAGATTCTGAAATTCATTGTCCCCATGCCTCCAACGTGTAATTGACAACGTCCCGATTGTGAGTCTCGATGCACGTGCTAAAGCCCAGCGTGCTATCGCCCACCACTAATCCAGGGTTGGGCACCTCGACGCTGTCAAAGTTGATGACCTTGTCCTCATTGTTGTACAGGGCAGCCCCAATCACCAGATAGTGCGACAATCTGCCGCCCGGGTTGCGCAGCCTACCCACCACGCAATAGGCTCCGGTTCTACTCGATGTGTCGAGATTGAAAAACTCGAAATCCTGGCGCGGAGTGTCACCAGTTGGTTGAGAGACGACCTCCAAGTCGAAATCCGCCACGCTTTGAATTTCGTAAACGGTCACTTCAAAGGGCATCCGTCCCTCAGGGGGCACAACCTGGACCGGCCAGCGGTCGTCGGTGGCGTCCGGGCCGGCGATCACCTGGCCTTGATCGTCATAGAAGGTGCCGGTGACCCTGGATAATTCTTGCGAGGACCCGGTATTGTTAACCATATCACCGTACACGATCACCATCTCCTGGTCTTGATCGGCGATGGCCTGGACGTTGGCAAACGACCAGCCGGCCGTCGGTGGCATAGTCGTGGTCGTGGGGGTTGGGGTCGGCGTTGGGCCGCTGGTGGCGATGGGTGTCACGTAGCGTGTCGGTGTCGGCCATGGGGTCGTATTCGATCCCCAAGAGGGTGTCGGCGTGGCAGCGTTAGTCCGTTGCGGGGTGGGCTGCTTGAATTTGATGAAGAACCACTCCGGCTTGCTCGGGTCGGTGGTTATGGTCACATCCTCCGAGAGGCGCGTGCCCCCTTCGTCTTCCAGGTGAATTAACCAGGTACCGTCCTGAATACCGCCGGGCGGTTCAAACTTGACGCTGCTGCTCTTGGTCACAGGCCCGGGCGCGGAATAGCCTTCGAAGAACCATTTTGAAAGTGGGCTCTCGTAGTGGGCGTCGCCCGGTTCAAAGCTGCCCACCGCCTTGATGCCGCCAATGGGTATTTCCTGCCAATTCACAATGGCCACATAGCCGGTCAGGAACGGGTTCGAGGTGTGATCCGTGTATAGTTCCAGCGCCTGGTAAGCATAGCTGGGAGTAGGTGTGAAAGTGGCGGTAGGCCTCGCTGTGGGCGGAATCGGAGCAGGGGCGCTGGTCGGCCGGGAGGTGGCGCTGGGGATAGGCGTGGTCGTGGCGGTAGCGGTAGGGGTGGGGATGGGCGTATCGGTAGGCGTGGGGGTATCCGTCAGCGTCGCGGTGGACGAGGGAGTAGCGGTTGGCAAAGGTGTGGGTGAGTAGTAGGCGGTAGGGGTGAAGGTTGGCCATGGGGTGCGCGTCGCCAGTGACGAGTCATGAGCGCCGAGCCTGTCTTGAGGGCCGGCCGCCAACACCAAAGGTTCTATCCGCCTGGCCAGCGAACAGCCTAAGGAGCTGATCAGCATCACACCGGCGACCAGGACGATGCTCCAGTGGCTCGAAAAGCGTGGCTCCTTGTTGGCTCTTGGATGATGCACGGTCTTGTCTCCTGTTTGCAAACTTGGTGGTCTGTCATATCCGTTCCGACAGGTCCGTGACCCGTGGACAACAGGTCACAGACCCCTCGGAGCAGTGAAGGTGCTTGGGGCAGGGCTGCTCCAGGGCACGCAGCCCTGCCACCGCTATACTAACTACGAGAAGCCCCTATCACGTCAACATCCCTATCTTGTTTCAGCCATGCACTAATTTACATCTCACGGGTACGATCGCCCTGGAACTTAAATTACGGTTTAGGAATCGTAATGGTCGTGCCGTTGCTGTCTCCATCCGGGTCGTGATTCGCAGTGTCCAGGTAGCTATACGCGGAAAGTGCCAGGCTATCCACGCTAAAGGTCACCGCGCTCACGTTGCTCTTGATGTTGCTCTTGGTGAGGCTGCACTGACCCTCGGTATTCGTAACACACGAACCGCTCCCGCTAGTGCCATTGCTCCAGGTGCCACTGACAGTGGCAGCGGTTAGCGGCGCTTCGCTAGCGTCATGCACCGTGATAAGCACGCTGGCATCCCAGCGGCCGCTTCGGCCCGGGCTGGACGAGCCGTCCAGGTCGCCCACGTGCATGTCGGCGCCAGGGGACGGTGTTGGTGTGGCGGTGGGCGTGTTGGTCGGCTGCGGCGCCGTGGTCGGTGTGGGTGTGGAAGTGGGCGTGCTGGTCGGCTGTGCTGCCGTGGTGCTGTCACACGTCTCCAGGTTCGCGCCTGGGACATACACATAGCCGCCCCGGGTGACATCCTCCACACACCAGGTCCAGTTGGCACCTCGCTTGGCCTGCGGTGAAAGCAGGGTAACCCGCCCGCTGGCGTCCGTTACGCCGCTGGCGCCTCCACTCGAGTCGCCGCTGAAGCTGCCCGTCACGGTGGCCCCGCCCACCGGCGCGCCGCCGGCATCCACGACGGTTACCGTGGCCTCGGCGTGGTAGTAGGGACCGCCGTCCGGCACGACCGCCATATCGATGCGTTCCACGTGCATCTCGACAGTCGGAACGGAGGTGGCGGTCGGCGTAGCTGTGGGGGTCGGCGTTGGAGTGGGTGCGCGGCCGCCGGCCGCGAGCCA
>JAHELX010000290.1 GCA_024643945.1 Anaerolineales bacterium | reverse complement strand
TGCCGGCCCAACTGGAGAGCATCTACCAGGTCGTCGGTGGAAACCCGCTGGCCCTCAAGCTGGTGATCGGGCAAATCTATGTCCTGCCCTTGCCCCTGGTGCTTGAGAACCTTAAGCAGGCATGCGGCAAAAGGACCGACGAGTTGTATATGTACATCTACTGGCAAGCCTGGCAAGCCCTGGATTCTGTCAGTCGACAGCTACTCTTGGTGATGCCGTTGGCTCAGGATGGTACCCTTGCCCAATTGATTGCCTTGAGCGAACTTGAGGCGGATGGCGTCAACCAGGCGCTGGAGCAATTGATGGCCTTATCCCTGGTTGAAGGGAGAGGCGACCTCCAGCAGCACCGTTATCGTATCCATCGTCTAACCGAAACCTTTTTGCTGAATGAAGTGGTCAAATGGCAGTTATCGCCTTAGCGGATACTCAAAGCTGTGCTAACTTTTTTCAGCGGCGTGTCCTGATCAATCTTCAGTATTGGCGGGATTACCTTGCCGTCAATACCACAGATGTTGCCGCTTTGGATCGCGAGCAATCCGGGATCATCCGGGCCATCTCCTTTGCGCTGGATCTTGACGAAGCCTGGTCCGCTGTCTGTAAGCTGATCATTACCTTCTCCCCTTATATGGAGAGGCGCGGCTACTGGGAAACCTGGAACTGGGTTCTAAGCCGGGCGATTGAGGCTGCCCGTTGGGCTGAGGACACAGCGGCTGAAGCCCATCTATCTGCCCTGTTGGCCCGGCTGTTACAGCGGCAGAGCCGTTTCAAAGACACGATTGCCCGCTATCGGCACACCATCCGCCTGAGCCGTCGCATCGGAGATCGCTTTAATGAGGCCCGGGCCTGTACTAATCTGGGTTATTTCTACATTGAACACGACCATTGGCACCGGGCAGAAGTGTTGTGTCGCCACGCCCTGACCATATTTGAGCAAATCGGTAGCGACCACGGGCGCGCGCATACCGAGAATCACCTGGGCATCCTGTACAGCCGCCAACGCCTATGGGATAACGCCCGGTTGCACCTTGAGCGTGCCTGCGCTTTGTGGGGTTCTATGGGCGACGACCACGGCTTAATGCTGGGGTTCATCAACTTGGGTTTGCTCTACAATGAGATGGAATGTCCCGCGAAAGCCTTGCGTTATCTGGAAAAAGCTCTGCAGCAAGCCAGGCTCACCGGGGAGGAGGCGCTAACCGGCACCATCTATCTGAACATGGGGCATGCTCACCGGCTAAAGGGTGAACCGGCGCAAACTGAATCGTATGCGCGGCAAGCGGAAGCCATCTTCCGACGCTTCTCCAACTCATTCTATCTGCCCTTGGCATGGATTAACCTGGGAGAAGCCTGTCTTGATCAGGGTCGGTGGCAGGAGGGCCGATTACACCTGGAAGCCGCCCTGGACGCGTGTCGCCAGTCTCATCACAAATACGGCGAAATCAAGGCCTTGATGGGGATGCTGGAGTATAACCTGGTCGTGGGGAACCACCAGGCGGTATCTAAGCAGTTGCCTGAATTGGAACAGCTTGTCAGAGAAAACAACCGGGACCGGCATTCCCGTCAGTTTGAAACGCTGCTTACAAAATTCCGCCGCAGCTTGCCGGGTCGAAGGCCCGGACAGGCTGCGGCGCACTGAATGGATCAGAAATTAGCACCCGCCGCCAGCGCTGCCACTGGCAGGACAGGCAAAGGCGGGCGGTGTGGTGGAAAGCCCAAGCGAATCAGCCACGACTGTGGACGCGCCAGCTACTGCAACACTAAGCACGATGGCTGTTACCAGGGCGATGATGCGTTTCTTCAACATCTCGAGGACCTCCTTTCCGTCGGGTTAGGAGGGCCATTGAGATGAGGGTACCCCCGGTTGAGCTATCACCGGTTTGGCGGCTCAACCTGCTCGCGAGTCATCTGTAGCCCAATTTTCTGAAAGCGTTCGGGCCAGATTATCTGTGCCTAAGCTGCTTTCCAGTATATGCTAGAGCGGTCCAAAAGTCCTTTGCCAACCATGAGACAATTCTCAGGCATCGCTGAGACCGTGCCTGAAAAGCAGGCTGAGGCAGCCTACCCAGCCATGTGGGGCAGACTTTCCAGTCTGCCCGGTCATGTGGGGCAGTCCTTCCAGTCTGCCCATCCCTGTGGGGCAGCCCTTCCAGACTGTCCAGCAGTGTGAGGCAACCTTATGATTACAAGCCAATCATGGACGGCATACAACCCTACTTACCGCTCCAGGGAGATGAAGATCATCGCCGGTTGGATCTTGTCTGGTGAGAGCGGCTCAGTCGTCGGACTTCCTGGCTGCGGCCGGGCCAACCTGTTGGGCTTTTTGTGCCACCGGCCTCAGGTCTTTCAATCGTATCTCCCCCCCAAAGCTAAGCCGGTGGCCCTCATCCCCGTTGACCTCATTAACCTACCAGCCAATAACCTGTCTACACTTTACCGGGTCATGTTCCGCTCTTTTTACCGGGTTTGTGACTATTTCGACCCAACACTGCCCCAAACCATTACCAGCCTCTACCAGGAAATCCAGACGGAGCGAGACCCCTTCTTGCCCCAAAGCGCTTTGCAGGAACTGCTGGAGTTGTTTCAGTCCCAGCAGGTGCAGGTGGTGTTGGTACTGAACCGCTTTGATCGCTTTTGCCAGATGGCTACCCTATCTATGGTCAATACCCTGCGCGGCTTGCGCGACAGTTTCAAAGATAACCTCACCTATATCGTCGGCATGTCCCAGGAAGCAGCCCATCTTTCCGATCCAGGCGCTCTGGGAGACATGTATGAACTGGTGGACAGCAACGTTTGTCGGGTAGGGGCGATGAACGACGAAGATGCCTGCAACCTGATTGCAAGAGCAGTCTATGCTGCCTCCACATCACCTAGCGATGTTGAGGTCAGCACCATGATCGCCTTGACCGGCGGCTTTCCCTCTTTGCTCAGAACTACCTGCCACTGGTGGCTGACCGGCGAGGACAAGCCGGCCCGAACTGAATGGGCGGCAGCGCTTCTGGCAGCGCGCAACATGCAGCATCGGCTGGCAAAAATATGGGCCGGATTGACCCAAGAAGAGCAGTTCGTCCTGTCTGAGATACACAGATTGCAAACTGCCGCGCTGCAGGCGGGATACAAAGATGGTGAAGCGGGCCAAAGTACGCCAAAGGGTTTTGACAAAGTGTTCCACGGCTTCAGCCAGCAGCATGGCCCGATCCTGACCCGTCTGGCCGAAGCCGGCGTCTGTCTTCAGGTCGGGAGGGGCTGGCGCGTCGCGGGCGATTTGTTAGCCACCTATGTGGCCAATGTCGAGGGCCGAGGGCGGGGCAAAATCTGGCTGGACGAGAAAACGGGTGAGATCTACCAGGGGCAAACGCCCCTGAAGGATTTGACCTCTCTGGAAACATCCGTCTTAAGCTTTTTGATCCGATATCCCCGCATCAGGCATACCAAGACCGATCTAATCATCAATACCTGGCCTGACGAACTTCGCCAGAAGGGAGTAACAGATAACAGCCTCTATCAGATTACCTTGACTCTCCGGAAGAAAATAGAACCCAATCCAACCGAGCCCCGTTACCTCATTACTTGGCGGGGGAAACCGGAGGGGGGGTATCAATTCTTCCCGGAGGGTCGCCCCGGATAGTCTGGGGTGTGTCCCAAATTCGTGGCAGACCCTAAGGGTTTTCTGAAAACCCTTAGGGTCTTATGAAGCGGCTCGCATTTAGTTATGTCTTGTTATTAGTTATGTCTTGTGGTATAATAAAGCTGGAGTACGTACAAAATTGGGCAGAAATCACCTTGGGAGGGGGAAAGAAAGGATAGCCATATGACACGCCGTCAAATATACACACTGGCCGGCTTGGCAATGATGGTGTGCGTCGTATTCTTTATCCTCGCCATCACCATTCGGTCCAATTTGACCAATTCGATTGCCTCCGCCAACCCCGAGCCAGCGGGCAGCGTCGTGCCTCCCTCGCCGACGTTCACACCTGGTTTGGCGATCATTCCTACCAATACCTTCACGCCACCCCCTGCCGAACCGTCCACACCGACTGCGACGTATACGCGGGTGGTCGGCGACACGGCCACACCTACGCCTTCTCAAACGCCGGAGCCTACCCACACTCCCACTTCTACCCCTATTCCCGCCGCGACTCAATCGCGGGGCAGTGGGAGCAGGACCGGGGGGGGACCCCGCCCTACTCCGGTGCCTACCTCACGCTACCCATTCACAATTGTGGAGGAGCCCCAGGTTTATTCAACTACAAATCACATCTTTGTGGTGCTGGCTCAAGTTACCAGTGGCGGCAGCGTCTTGGTACCTGGCTACCGCATGGTTGGAACCCACAGCCCTACCGGTGCTAGCCATCAAAGCGAACCATCCTGCGATCATCTGTGTAACGCCAGCGGGCCCAAGGGAGAGTTTTTGATTCAAGAGGGCAACCTGGTCTTTGAAGCTCCCTTCTACGACACAGGCACATGGTCATTGATGCTGGTGGACTCTCAGGGGCGACAAGTCTCAGAGGTCCTTAAAATCGACGTAGACAGCGAGAACAAAAAGTGGTTCTTCTACCACTTTAACCAATAGGGTGCGTTTCAAAAACTAGCCTCGATGGGGAAATTCAGATGCCCGACACCCGGGATATTGCTATCCCGAGTCTCGGGCATCTGTGTGTCAATCGTGGCTGCGGCCGGGGTTGTCTTCGTCGTGATGGTCGGGGTCGTTGCCGTGGCCGCGGTTGTGATCGTGGAAGTCGTCGTCGTGCTCATCGTCGTCGTGCTCATCGTCGCCCCCGGGCGGCAGGCCGGGAATGAGATCATCGATCTGTATGTCGACGGTGACCACGACGGTTATCGCCTCAATGCTATCAATGCTGCCGGGCAGCGGCGTTACGCTGGGAGTCACGGTCCCAGTTGGGACTACTGTGGACGTCAGCGAAGAGGTAGCTGTGATCGTTGGAGTGAGGGGGGTTGCCTCTGGTATGGACGTAGGAGTTCCTGGTCTGCCCGAAAAGACCCCGCTGACCACTACGACGATGGCGATCACGACCGTGGCTACGGCTGTCACCACCGTTATGACAATGGAAAGGATCAGTGCGAAGAGTTTGCCTGACATTGTGTTCCACCTCCGGTTCTTGGGTCCTAAACTTGTTCCTTCCGGCGTTCCCCCAAACCAGGCCCCCAATTGGCTCTGAAAAGCAGCCTGCCCGGCAGGGCTGGGCTGGAATCGGGCATGCGAAAGTTCTTTTGCCAGGGTCAAGAGTCCCTGTAACTCGGCGTCGCCAGAGGGAACCGGGGGAGTTTCTCCCCCCAACAGGCGGTCAACTTGTTCCGAGAAGAAATCGGCTGCCTCCTGCTCGTTCACGAAACGTCTCCCTCCAGGTATTCCCGCAAGCGACGCATAGCTCGCCACAAGACGACGCTCACCGTCTTCTCATTCAACTCCATAATCTGACCGATCTCTCTATTACTCAACTGGCCCGCGAACTTGAGCGTGATCACTTCTTGATCGCGCTGGCTCAGGTGTTTCAAACCTCCCAGCACACGGGCGATGGCCTCTCTTTCAATCACTTGCGCTTCGGGCGAGGGCTCGGACGTTACTAAGTCGGTCGGCAGGCCGCTTTCAGCTTCGTGAGCCAGGCGGCGTTGGCGCGTTCGGTGAAAGTTGGCCAGAGTGTTGTGAGCGATATGAAAAAGCCAGGTCGAAAAAGCCCCTTTTGCCGAATCGAACTGCCCGCGATGGACGTAAGCCCGTTCGAAGACCATACCCGTCACATCTTCCGCATCTTTCTGCGAATCCACCCGATAGCGGAGATAATTGTAGATGTACGGATAGTACTGCCTGAAAAGTTCGGCAAAGTCCAACCCCGGCTCAGAAGCGCCCGCCCTGTTCTTCGTCATCTCCCGCACTGCGGCGGTCTGCAAGGTCCCCCTCCTCTTATGCAGCCCCAGATGAGATGCGCTCTCATATCTTTATACACCGAAAAGGACGTTTTACTACACCCTTGGCCCGAATTCACGAAACCACATCGTTAGAATTGTAATCAAACTGTAACGGCTGATACTTCCAGTTTGTGCTAAAGTATAGGGAGTTATAAGCTCTGTCCCTTAAGATCTGAACCATTCCTGGAGGAAAGTGTATCATGACATAAATTTCTTCTCGAAAATTACAGCACGAATACCTTTCCTCCACGATCCAGAACAAATTGCGCGGGGGTCAGGTATGAATCGTGTGAATTGCATCCATTGGCGATTGAACCAGCCAAGATATCGCCTCATCGGCAGGCTTTGCAAGCGGTGTGGGCAAGCCGTTTTCCCCCCGCGCCCTCAGTGCCCTAACTGCGCTGAGGTATCTCGGGATAAGGCTGTCGCCGTGCGGCAGGATGATATGGCCGCAATTTCGTACCCTCTCCAGTTGCGGACTTACACCTGATCGCCATGTCTGCAGGGCGAGCCCTGGGAACGTGCGGCCGAGTCGCTTCATTCCCCAAAATCTAAGACATTTCTCTAGACGGAGTATTGAATGACCACGATTCTCTACGTTGAAGACGATCCCGAACATTGTCTACTGGTAGGCAAGCTCCTGAATTCACGCGGATTCATGGTTGAGATAGCACGGGATGGGCTAGAGGGGGTGACCAAAGCCCAAGAGTTGAGGCCGGATCTGATCCTCCTGGACCTATACTTGCCACGTTTAGACGGCTTCGGTGTGATGAAACAGCTCAAAGAGGATGCTATCACTTCAAATATCCCCATCGTCGTCATATCGGCCTGGCCGACGGGCGACAATCGCCAGCGAGTGCAAGATGCTGGTGCGAAGGGCTTTGTGGCCAAGCCTTTCAAGGTTGATGAGTTACTCAACCTTATTCGGGACGCCTTGCCGCAATCGCCGCAGTCCTCGTAACTTTAACATTTGAGTAGGCGCAGTCTCCTGGCGTATGGCGGAGCCAGGGAAACCACGCCTACTTTCTATATCAAAATGGTAGCTGCTCAGCTACCCTTGCGAAGGTTGCGAATAACCTGGCTAACAGGGCAGTTTTTGATAGGCCAAGGCATTTTCGCTCTGAAAACTCTCACCAAACCTTCGCAAGGGTTATCTGGCCTGGGTAGTTACTCAAAATGGAAATGAACGCTACCGGCTACTCAGCCCATGCGAGACCGGTTTCAGAGCTGGATAAAGCTGGCGGTAGAGTGCGTAACTCTGCTCGTACTCGGCGACCCTTTCCGATTGTGGCGAGGTCGAGCCGGTTGCTTTCACCGTGGACTGGCAGGCTGCATCCACATCCGGCCAGATTCCAGCCCCCACGCCAGCCAGGAGAGCCGCGCCATACGCTGCGCCCTCGGTGGTGTTGACGGTCACCAGCTCGACGTCCAGCACATCCGCCAGAATTTGCCGCCACAGAGGACTTTTGGCACCGCCACCCGACACGTGCACTTGACGAATTTGTGTCAGTCCGGATGACTTGATCAACTCAAAACTATCGCGCAGGCCAAAGGCCACACCTTCCAGTACGGCTCGGGTGAGATGGGCCTGAGTGTGGCGTACGGTCAAACCGACAAACGCGCCGCGCGCCAGCGGATC
>JAHELX010000289.1 GCA_024643945.1 Anaerolineales bacterium | reverse complement strand
GTCGCTCCGAAAGGGCCATGAGCCGCCTCCTTGGCACTGGTCAATATATTCGACCATCTGTGCTATTCGGCTCTATTTTACCACGAACGTGTGTTCTATGTCAAGACTCAGTTATGCCAAGGCCTTTTGGCTTCGGTTACACCCCGGCCGTATCCAGGATCGGTTGCAGATATTCAATCATCCGCGCCAGTCGAAGCGCCACCATTTCCAGATACGGCGGCTCAAATGGCTCCAGGAGCAGGGTCTGGTACACTTTGGCCCAACCTTTGTCCCACGGCTCCACTTCTACCTGTTCCCCCAACTCGGCTTTGATGGCAACGGCGTGGGCGTCAAAGTGAGCCAGCAGGCGGTCGTTCACTGACCGATCTCGATGCTCAAAGTGCAGCCCCAATTCCAGCACATTTCGGCGGGGCAGAGACCAGACTTCGTAATGCAGCCGAGGCTGGCTATAGTAAATCTGCACCAGCCAGGGCCGCGCTTGCCAGCGGAAGCCACGTAGGGCCGGCGGCAGATGTACGCGAGTGGCATCAGGGATAGCCTTCATAAAATCACTGGATCTCATCAATCTGCGGACTCCAGTCAATCAGAAATCAGTTGATCAGCATCACATTTGCCCACGCCGTTGAAGCCGACTATCATGCGGTCTTATGACCGACCATCTATCTCCCGAGCGCGTCGCTCGCCTACGGCGCAGTCTACTATCCTGGTATGACCATCACCGGCGACACCTCCCGTGGCGCGATGAGCCGGACCCCTACCGGGTGTGGGTGAGTGAAGTGATGCTCCAGCAAACTCAGGTGGCGACTGTCGTGCCCTACTACGAGCGTTTTTTGCGTCGCTTTCCCACGCTGGCACACCTGGCCGCTGCCTCCGTAGACGACGTGCTCAAGGCCTGGGAAGGGCTGGGCTATTACGCTCGCGCGCGCAACCTACACGCTGCCGCTCGCCAGGTGGTGGCGGACCACGCTGGTCGGCTGCCTGAAAGCTACGCAGCCCTGCGCCAATTATCCGGCTTTGGCGATTACACGGCAGGAGCCGTGGCCAGTATCGCTTTCGGCGAACGGGTGCCGGCGCTGGACGGCAACGTAAAGCGCGTGCTGGCTCGTATTTTTGCCATCACCGACGACGTGACCCGGGGCGCGACTACCCGCCGCCTGCGGGCCATTGCTGATGATCTGGTGCCGTCCGACCGCCCCGGCGACTTCAACCAGGCCCTGATGGAGCTGGGTGCGATGCTCTGCACGCCCACCTCTCCGCGTTGCTCCCTCTGTCCGGTGGAGGCCGAATGCACGGGGCTGGCACAAGACATCCACGAGTCGCTGCCGGTCAAAGCGCCCCGCCGTGGCCGGCCTCATTACGACGTAACGGCTGCTGTCATTCGCCGTGACGATGATCGTCTCCTCATCGCCCAGCGCAAACCGGAAGCTATGCTCGGCGGACTATGGGAGTTCCCCGGTGGCAAGTGTCAGCCCGGCGAATCCCTGCCCGATTGTCTGCGGCGTGAAATCCGTGAGGAGTTGGGTCTGGAGATTGAGGTAGGCCGGCACCTGACCACTGTTCGTCATGGCTACACCCATTTTCATATCAGCCTGCATGTCTTTGAGTGCCGACACCTGGACGGCCAGCCCGAGGCCCTCGACTGCGCTGACTGGCGTTGGGCGCGGCTGGCCGATCTGGAGGCTTTTGCCTTCCCTGTTACGGATCAGAAAATCATCCAACTATTACGCCAGTGATGCTTGTTGATTGCCTCTCAGCCAGCCAGCAATCGCGTCGACTATGCGGCGAGCGATGCAGATAGCCCTGGGTTATCAGGGTTCGCGCGGCAAGGTCGTGGCGGGCTGACTGGAAGACCAGGGCGCTTGCAACGTCACCAGTCGTTGTCGCAAGTCTTCGATGGCCTGGGAGTTACCTCTCTCGTCGCCCAACGTGGCGAGTTGGTGCTTTTTAAAGGCTAGCTCGGTTGCTGTTTGCGCCAATCGCCGACTCAGGCGCCAGGCGCGGATATCGCCGCGAAGCAAGGCTCGAAATTGCGCGCCCAACTGCTTGCGGTATGAAGCAGCCATCTCGTAGACTTCGCGCCGGAGCGTTTTCCCTACCTCGGATTCCAAATGCGTCTGGATCCACTTACTTTCCTGTCGCCAGGCCAGGCCGATGGCCAGGCCCACCATCAGGATTCCGGCCCAATCGGAAAACAGGCTGACCAGCAGGCTGGAACAAGTTACCGAGGCCAACGTTGCGCCCAGATTGTGAATGCTGTGAAAAACCACAGCCCCACTCAAGCCCAGCAATGGGACAAAAACCCGAATGGCGGAGTTGGCGCTCAGGCGAGCGTAACCCAGCGCACCACCGGTGATGCCGGTGAAGAAGGCGTGATTCAGCCCAAAGATGATTGCTCGCATAAAGATCACGCCCGCCCACACTCCCCAGCCACCTTCCAGCAGACTGCTGGTAAAGTAGAAAAAGTTCTCGGTGAAGGCGAAGCCCAGACCGGCCATGGCCCCATAAACGATGCCGTCGAGCACATCATCCATTTCGCGGCGTACAAGAAGGAGGACGCTAAAGACACCTATTCCTTTGGCAACCTCCTCGACTATGGGAGCTACCAGGCCACTACCGGCGACTTCGTAGGCAAGGCCTGGTCCCAGGATGGAGATGGGGATGTCAAGGACGAGCTCAACCACGACCGACAGGGCAACGGCTGGGACTGCGCCCCATAGAAAGATCAGAGCCAGCAACCACCATGGTTCTTTTTCGTAGTGGTCGAGCCACCACACCAGCCACGCATACAAGGCGGTGGATATCCCTCCCACCAGCAGTGATAGGATAATGCCCAGAAAAATTTGCATACTGGCGAAATACTTCCAGGATGGGAAAGAGAGGGCTTAGCCTTGCATACGCGACAACGTCTCGTCAACTTGGCTGCGCGCCTCTTTGGCGGTCATACGGCCCTGGGCAACCAGGTCGTCGGCCGCCTCCTGCAACTTGGCAGCCCATTCGTCGGTGGCTTCACGCACGCGGCGGATAAACTCATCGCCGCCGCCGCGGGCACGCTCACCCAGTTCTCGGCTACGTGAGACGATCAAGTCGCGCGTCTCCTCGCCTGATTGCGGCGCGAATAAGATGGTCACTATGGCAGCTACGAGCGCGCCCAGAGCGGTGCCAAGTAAAAAAAAGGTGAGCCGGTCAATTGTGAGTGAACTACCTGCATCGTATCTGGTAGGGTATTGATCCATAGGGTCATTCTCCTCTCGGAATTGTTGCCTACCGGCGGATGGCATGGCAGCCTATTTGGGCTGACCGAACTATTCGCCGAGGCCAATCGTTTTCTTTCAGCAAGTTTTAACTCATCTCTCTTCGGGCCGGGAGAGTCCGGCTGCACATTGTCACCGGCTTGCGTCCGGCGGCAGAGTGTGGTTAAATGGAGAGGTACAGTAACCATAGGGGAACCGCTATGTTCCACGGCAAGCCCAGTTTTGAAGAAGCTCAACAGCAGATGGTAGAGCGACAATTGGCACAGCGCGGCATCACCGACGAGCGCGTGCTACAAGTGATGCGTGAGGTGCCACGCCACCGATTTGTGCCAGAAGACTTGTGGGACATGGCCTACCGCGACACGCCTCTCCCCATCGGGCAGGGTCAAACGATTTCACAGCCCTACATTGTGGCCTATATGACGCAAATGCTCCACCTGGACGCGGATGACCGGGTCCTGGAAGTGGGCACCGGCTCTGGTTACCAGGTAGCCATCCTCAGCCGGCTGGCAAAGCAGGTTTACACCATCGAGCGTGTCGAAGAATTAGCCCGGCACGCGGAGCAGGTCTTGCAAGAACTGGGTTACAACAATATCTCAGTCCGCGTCGGCGACGGCGGCTACGGCTGGCCCGAAGCCGCTCCGTTCGATGCCATCATCGTTACTGCTGCTGCTCCAGAGGTGCCCCCGCCCCTCATCGCCCAGCTCGCCGAGGGTGCGCCTCTAGTAGCTCCTATCGGCCCGGCGGGTTACCAGGAATTGGTGCGTCTCTACAGACGAGGCGACCGCACCCAGATAGAACGTCTTGCACCAGTAGCCTTTGTCCCTCTCGTGGGTGAACACGGCTGGCGAGAGCAGGATTCAACCGAAGAGTAAAGGGAAGCGACCTCCAGTTAAGCTATGGTAAGCGTGCGGCACCTGCACGCTCGATACCTTGACTCCATGAATCGGATGTCCGGAAATCCTCACCTATGCTAGAGCACGCGCGCAATGCGATGGGCGAAAGCACTTGCTCGCTCCCGACGATCTTCCTCGTTTGACCACCAGATGCCAGGAATAGCCGTTTGACAATTGGGGCAACGCCCCTCAGATGTCACGTGATAGGCGTCAATCCAATAGCCGGTGCGGGCGATGAGCAACTGCTGGCATTGAGGACAGTAGGTGTTCTCCCAGCGCCCCACCCGACCCGGGATGTTACCCGCGTAGACGAAGTTCAACCCCGCCTCTACTCCGATTTCTGCCGCCCGGATGAGCGTGTCTACGGACGTATTGTTCGGGTCGCGCATTTGGTAATCTTTGTGGAAGGCGGTCATATGCCAGGGAATGTCGCGCGAGACCCCGGCGATGAAGCGGGCCGCCTCCCACAGTTCTTCATTGGAATCATTAAATCCCGGAATAACCAGGGTAACGACTTCCACCCAAAAACCCCGCTTGTGCAGTTCTTCAATCGTCCACAAGACGTGCTTGAGTTGCCCCCCCAATTCGCGGTAGTTCTTCTGGCGCATACTTTTCAAATCCACTTTGTAGCAGTCAGTCAAGGGGCGCAGGTAGTCGAGGGCTTCAGGCGTGGCGTTGCCGTTCGACACAAAGCCGGTGGTCAGCCCTGCCTCTTTAGCCAGCTTGAAGACCGACCCTGCCCACTCGGCCGTGATAAGGGGCTCATTATAGGAACTGACCACCAACCGCGAGCCGAGACGGCGCGCCGTGTTGACCATTTCCCTGGCCGAAACGGTATGGGGAGCAACGCCAGCCGCGTCGTTGCGCAAGGCCTGGGATGTGAGCCAATTCTGACAGTAAGAGCAGTGGAAATCGCAACCAAGCATTCCAAAGGTCAGCGCGTCGGCGCCCGGTAGCACGTGGAAGAAGGGTTTCTTCTCCACCGGGTCTGACTGCAGCCCTGCGGTGTAGCCGTGGGGCACAAACAATTTGCCCCCGCGATTGAACCGTACTTTGCAAATGCCTCGCTGCCCGTCGAATATCACACAGCGATGTCCGCAAGCGTAGCAACGGACTTTGTCATCATCCAGTCTCTCATATAATTCACCCTCAACTGTCAACTGGTCGAGGGTGTCTGCCAACGTCATCGTTTTCATAACCATCACCATCTTCTCAACCTAAAGGATCTACTTCTAGACAGAGACACTTTTTCCATACCATGATCTGTGTATGACTATTGTACCGCACAGTGAGGGGAGTGTCAATGGGGCTAATTTAGGCTCTTCGTTGGGGGCAGTCTGGTCGCCGCCTCTGGAGTACCGTCCATCGGAGCAAAAAGCGCAGCTATAAACAAACAGACGCCCGACGAGGTGAGAACTCGTCGGGCATTGTCATTGGCGTCACCAGGATAGCAGTGGTTATGGTGTGGGCTTATGGCCCAACCTCGATGCGGATATTGTCCAGGTAAGAGTAGGTGTTCCAGTAGCCGTCCACGTGATTCTCGTTGAAGAAGGTGAGGATGACGGTCCTCCCCTTGTAGGCCGAGAGGTCAAATTCCGCCTGTGTCCACTGGGAGTCGTATAGTTTACTGCAACTGAAAGGATCTTCCGGACTACCGGGAAACGGATCGCCGTAGCGGGCCAGGGGAGTGCCGTCAACCTGGACCTCGAGCCGGTCCCACCACTCGCCGCTCTTACTGCGGACGGTATCGTAGCTGAGCACCCGGTAATCGAAGCGCAGGTAGGGAGTACCAACACTGGGCACATCGGCATAGGCCTTGATATACGCCTGACCGATGGGTACGCTGGGCGAGTTTCCACAACCATAGCTGGGGCCACCCAGCAAGGCGGCATAAGTCTTACCGTTAGGTGGTGTGCCGCCGGTAAGTAATACCGGGTGAGGCACGATACTGCTAGGCAGAACGCCCCCTGCCTTCCAGCCAGCAAAGGTGCCGCTCTCAAAATCGCCCGAGATGTAATAGGGAATGGAAGGGTCGTAGTTATTCACGATGACGGGCAGATATACATACCTGATCCCCACTTTAACTCGATTGCTGAAGCCGGAGTCAACGTTGCTGACACGGTCAGTAGCCGTGACGCGAAAACGATAGATTTTGTCAGGGTCTAAGCTGGCCGGGCTGCTGGGCCCGAAACTGGAACTGGTTGTCGTGGAAAGCAGGTCATTCAACCACGGGACCCAGGTTCCGCTCTCTCCACAATCAGCCTCCTGATCCCCCAGGCAATACTCAACTACGTAGTTAGCAATGCCAGCCCCTGTGTCAGTAGACCCGCCCCAATAAACGTCGAAGGAGTTCTGATCCTGGTTATAGGAAGCATGGACGGAGATGTTGGGTGAAATAACGTCACGGACGTAGCTAAAGACCTTGGAGGTAGTGTTACCGGCGCGATCGGATATGGCAACGGTGATGCTACCGTTGCCGGTGTCGGTGCTGGCTACGTCGTAGACGCCGCTCCACGTGGCGGGTGTCAGCACATCCGGCGGGTTGTCGCCGAAGGCGGGTGAGAAGGTGGCCCGCTCCAGCCCCGAGCCTATACCCAGGTTGGGATCCGAAGCTGTTCCTGCCAGTGTGAAAGACTGGGCCGAGGTCATTTTATTGCCATAGTAGAGCGTCGTGCCCGTCACGTGCAGGTAGGGACTGCTTTCCTGGATAGGTGAGGCATTAACCACGGGCTGGGCGGTGTCGAAAATAGTACTCGTGTCCCCCTCTCCCGATGGTGGTACAGGCTCATTTTCCTGATTGCCCACGTTATCCGTCGCCCGCGTGGCGAAGTAGTAGATCTGATCATCACTGGGGGTGAACTGGAAAGTGCCCGAGATGCCACTCTGGCTAAGACCGCTCGCGGTCCAGCTACCACCACTTCCCTTTTTGTACCAGAGAGCGGTAAGGCCCACGCCACTGCTGCCCGTATCGCTGGCGGTCCAGTCGACGGGGATGGTGCCGCCGTTGTCGTACTGGGGCGAGGTGGCATTAGAGCTGGGGTTGCCTGTGTCACGGACGTAGTTGAAGGTTTGAGTCGAATTGTTGCCTAGTAAGTCATACACTGTCACCGTGATGCTACCGGAGGCGTTATCCGAACTGCTAGCATTGTAATCGCCCTTCCAATTGCCGGGAGTGCCATAATTAGAGGGATGATCGTTCAACGCTGAAGAGAAGGTCACCGCCGAAGTTGGGTCTGAGCCAAGTCCCACGCCGGAGTCGGATGCGTTTCCCTGCACGGTAAAAGTCTGCGGTAACCCCATATCATTGCCGTAGTACACCGTCGTCCCCACCACATGCAGGTAAGGACTGCCGTAGTCTTCAATGGAAGGGTTGGTAATGGCGGGCGGCGTCTCATCAATGTTCAAGACGACGCTGTCACTGGCGGTGTTGCCCACATGGTCGGAG
>JAHELX010000288.1 GCA_024643945.1 Anaerolineales bacterium | reverse complement strand
GCCAACAGCGCCAGGCTCCCAGCCACCAAAACCAGGCCCCAATGCCCCCAGTCCAACCCGTGAGGAGATGACTGCGGTCGCGACCAGGTTGGCAATGCTTCTGTTGGAGCGTCCGGCATGCTGGACGTGCGGGAATGCGTAGGAGGGTGCATAGGAGACACCGGCAGCGTCGGTTTTGATGATCCGGCTGGTTTGAATGACATAGTCCCTCAAGTTCTCGACATACTTCTCCGCGGATGGACCTGTCCCTTGATAAATTTGTGTACTTTAGCGCATGGCCAGGACAGGCACGCTTGTACTCAGCGCCAGTATAGCATAAAAGGATGCCGCTGTCATCAGATAGATAGCTGATTGCTTGTAAGCAAAAAGGATATTTCCGGACAAGTTTGATCTATCGTGTCTGACCCGCCAGCTTTGCAGCCTCTAAAGTCAGCACTCTGCCATCCCCTGTGCCTATGAACAACAACCCATCTTGGACAAAGTTTGGCGAGATTGCCAGTGCGGTGGGTGACATGCCTTCTGGCAGTTGGACTGTCTCCCAGCTTAATCCACCATCCCCTGAACGGTATAATGTCCCCCGCACTGATGCCAGGTCGGCACTGTCCGCTGTCGTCACCAGTAGAAAGACCGGCCGGTTCACCTCGATGTCAGGTGCATAGACGATCTGCGACGATGCAGAGGAGCCAGCCTCGGTGCGTAGAACGGCCTGCCAGGTGGCCCCACCATCTTCTGAACGATAAAGAGCCCCATTGCCCCCATAGCCGAATACCACGTGCCACTTGTCAAACAAAGGAGCCAGGCTCAACAGGTCAAATGTCACCCCCTCCGGGGTATCGCCCAGGCGCTCCCAGTTGTCCCCGCCATCACGCGAAATGCGTAACTCGGTTCGTCCTTCGGAATCGGCGTAGGCTGTCCCCAGAAGAGTACGGTCTTGATCAAATTCGGGTGACATAGCAACCGGATGTAAATCAACGTCCAGCGCCTGCCAGGTACGCCCACCGTCCCTGGAACGGTGCAATCCGCCCGTCCGGGTTCTGGCGAAGACGAGGGGTTCGAGCGCAAAGCCCGGCGAAATGAGGATCTGTTCGATGCCCATGCTCGACAACCCGGCGCTCGATGGTTGCCACAACTGGCCGCCATCGGTGGACTTGAAAACCCCCATACCGACGATTCCTGCCAGCAGTGTCTGGTCCCGCGCATAGGCAGGCGATACCGCGATAGCCGACATATATTCACAGCCGCCACGTAGCCCACCGCGCGGTCGGGCCCAGGTATTACCCCCATCACTGCTCATATGGAGTAAGCCGCCGGTTTGACCGAAAACATAACACTCGTCCGTCAAGCTGTCATCCCCCCAGATGCCAAACAAGGTTTTGTCCTGGCGCCATGTGGGTGACACAACCAGGGCACTTACCGGCTTGACAGGCGGCTGAGATGAAAGCAAGGGCTCGGCGGCTGGCGCTTGAATCGCGCCAGCCGGCCACATGTCGAGGCGTCCATCGGAGAGAAAGTAGAGCTGGTCGGTCTTGGGATCGTAGCCGGCCAACTGGCCATCAACCGGCTGAGGGACGCTCATCAGTAGAGCCATCGTCCCCGCGTCAAAGACCCGCAGATTCCCGTCTACAGCCTCATATAGCCAGTTGCGCACAGGATCCACCTGAAAGCCAGGCGACCTACCGCTCCAGTCCGTGGAGCTAATCTCCGGTTGTCCATCCCGCCAGGCCCAATGGCTGCCAATCCCAAACCGGTGCCAATCTGTACCGTACAGGTGACCGTCGAAGGGAATAGCCTGGAACGGCAAGACACCTTGCCGGGCAATTTCACCGCCCGAGTTCAAATCATATGAAACCAACGTGTGGCTATACCAGGGGGTGCAGACGTAAGTCAAGAAATCGAGATAGAGGATGCGGCGATCAGGGTCATACATCGCTCTTTCAATTGGCAGCGGCCCATTGAGCGAACGACAATCCTCGCCTTTGGGAATGTCGAAGGGAATGGTGTCAGCCACCTCACCCCTTTCTGGATCGACGACGTACACCACATTATCCCGGAAGGCCAACACTCGATCATTGACCGGATCGGCCTGCGGCCCCGGGTTCTCCTGTCGCCAGGGGTCCAGCTTGCCTGGCAACGGGATAGTGGCCTGCAGGGCACATGTTTGGGTGTTTAACACGGCCAGGCCCTGATCGTCTTGATCGATATATAACCGGCTATGAACGCTGTCGAGCCCCAGCGACCCGACAACATCGTAGGTCGCCAGCACGCGACCATCGGCCGCTCCCAGCACAAACGTCTGCGCCTTCTGTGCGATCTGACCGGGGGCATATAGACGGCCAGCCTCGCTATCTATTAACAGGGGAGGGGCCAGGGTCACGGCCTCCAGTTCTGTGGACGACGTAGCGGTTGGCTCCTCCGTAGCTGGCACGGTAGGAGATGCTGCCGGTTCGCGGGTCGGGGGCAGCACTGGTGTTGGGGTCGAGGTTGGTACCGGCCCCGCAATGGTTGAGGTGGCCGGCGTTGGGGTGAAGGTCGGCGTCTGGGTCGGGGCCATGGCCGGTGGGGAGGTCGTTTCAGGCCCGGATGTCGCAGTCGCCGGGCGCGCATTTTCGGTGGGCAGTGCGGTAGTGGCAGCCGTGAGTTGATCAGGCGTGGGTTGTCGCTCCAGGCCGATTTCCAGGTTACCACAGGCAAAGGTGAATAGCAGTAGAAAGAATAGAGTGTAGAGAATGGTGTCCTTATTATCAGTGGTCAAGGAGAATCGCATACGCATCAAATCCCAGCATACAGCCTTCTATGATGAATGCGGCGCTTTGATCAAATAAGGCCAAGGCATCCTTATAACTTGTAAGGTTTTGTGGGAACTCTTATTCACGCAGTACAGCATTTGCGAGCAGCCCGAATGACAATGCCGCAGCTATCAACAGCACGCCTGCAGCAGTGAACTCACCGTTGAAGAACGGGAAGAGCGCCGCCACGAAACTGGCAATACCGGTGATCCCACTGCCTACCGTCGCCAATCCAATTAGTGCGTCCAGCTTCTTACGATTCTCGTTCATGTTGGCCTCCTTTGCACTTGTCCAGAAATAGCTTGTTAGTTTTGCCATCAGTTTACGCCTGATTTGCCGATTGAAGTGCAAAGTTATTATTGGACAAGTACTTTGCAACTTAGCGTTTAATCGAAAAGCATGGCTGTTTAAGCAACGCGTTTATCACTCACCGAATGCCTGTGTCGATTTCTATATCCAGGCGGGTGACTTGTTGGCTGAGGATCTCCACCTCCTGCGGCAAATCGATACCCCGGTCAATACCCATATGGTTGATGTCCACTACATAGGTGCCCACCGGCAGCGTGACCCGATAGGTCCCATCGGGATGGATTGGAACCCTGATGATTTCAGTCTGCCCGTTCCGGGCGTAGATCACAATCTCCCGAGCGGCGTAAACTTCGGGCGCTGGCGTTGGTTCCGGTTCCCCCTCTCGCAATACGGGCACCAGCGGTCCAATGCTGGCGTGCCCTTCCAGTGTGCCTGTCTCCTCAGACGCGGCAGTACAGGCGACGATGAACAGGAGCACTGCCACGAGTATAAGTCGTCTCATAAACTATCACCACGGCAAGTATTGTGTTTTTTTCGAAAAAATAACTTAGTGATGCGTGCTGCACCGTGATTCTGCTCTGCGGCAGCCTCACGTTTCACGCGGCACGCATCACCCAGTCGATCTGTCCGATGGCTATTGAATTACCGGCAACTCAGCGATTGGGAAATTTGTGTAAATATAGTAGGCATAGACCCATCCCTGAAAATTAGGCGCCGCCTCCATCTTGAGCCACGTAGCCGCACTGTTGCGACCAAGCAGGCGCACCTGCTGGCCCCGGTACAACCCGCCGTTGATCGGGTAATTCAGACCAGGGCCAGACCGAACGTTGAGCCGGTAGACAGTTACGGAGCCGATCCGGTCAGTAGGCGGTGGTGGAGGGGGAGGGCTATCCACGATAGTCCACGCGAGCTGAGCGACAGCGCCACCGGTATTCTCGTAGTATTCCATCTGGGCTGTGATCGAGCCCCCCGGCAAGTATAAGTCACCTGTATAGGTCCTGGGGGCCTGATCTTTCCAGGCATCAATCAGCAGGTGCCCATTCACAAAGAGCCGTGCGCCATCATCCACGGTCATAGTGAAGCGATAGTTGCCACGCGGCAGATCCAGGGAACGGCTCCAGCGGACCGAGAAGCCATCCGCGTCAATCTGCCCCGGAGCAGGTGAGCTACTGCCCCAGTAGAAGTTAATCTCCGGATCGTCTCGCACCAGCGCCGGGGACCCGCTCAGCGACTTGTTATTGTAATATTCACCGCGCCAACCGCCGACCTTGGGTGCCTGCATCCACGACACCTTGGCTACAGCACCACCCAAGTTCTCATAATACTCCACCCTCACCAGGTGATGACCCGGCCCCAGGTATTTTTGAGCCGTGTAGGTGGTAGGGGGTTGATCCCTCCACTGGTCGATGATCAGTTCATCGTCAACCCAGACTCGCATACCATCGTCGGCAGTGACAGTGAAGCGGTAGGTGCCGGGGGTTACGTCAATATAGCGCATCCAACGTGCCGAAAATTGATCGGCATTGACGCCGGGAGCAGGGGAACCGCCCCCCCAATCATGATCCAGATTGGTTTCAGAGATTTGCAACACGGGCGTCCCTGAGAGGGTGGTGTTGTTCCAGTACGATGCCTGCCAATTGGGGTCCGTGTGCTTGGGCGTAATAGGCCCTTGAGCTAAGGCTGGGCTGGTCATCATCAGAGCGACAACCAACCAAATAAGGAAACGCATCTTTTTAATCATGGTACACCTCCTACACAATTCTTGGTTTGTTAATGAGCAAGGTTTTAAACCCTACACCTATGTTTCGAATTGTAGCAGGCCGGTGTTACCAGCGTATGGCAACTGTGTTACAGTCCTAAAACGATATGTCACAGTTCTGAAACACTAGTGCCCCATCTGTGATGGGGTACTTGCATCACCTCACAGGCAGTCGCACGGTGACTACAGTCCCCTGCCCCACTCGACTGCGGAGGACCGCCTGCCCGCGGTGACGTTCGACAATGGCGCGCACCAGGGCCAGCCCTAATCCACTGCCCGGCACCCCACGCGCGCCCTGCCCACGATACAATTCCTCCCACACGTGGGGTCCTTCCGATTCAGGAATGCCCAGCCCGGTGTCCGCGACCTCGAGCACCACAATTGCTCCATCCTCAAAGGCTCGAAGCTCCACAGTATCCCCTGGCTGGGTGAACTTGAGGGCATTATCCACCAGGTTGTGCATAGCCAGAAAAAGAAGATCCCAATCACCCATGACCCTCGGCAGCGGCCACGGCGCTTGAGGAAGAGTCAGTGTCAGACGGCGGCCCTTTGCCTCAGGCCGCTCCCGTGCTAAGGCGAGCACTTCCTGTAGCAACCCGCCCAGATCCACCGGGGCACGTTCCAGGCGGCGCGTCTCCAGTTCGGCTAACTTGCGTAGATCTGCCGCCAGCCGGCTGAGGCGTATTATCTGGGTCTCGACACTACTTAGCGCCTCCCGGCGCATCACTTCCGTAGGTGCCTCAGCCAGATTGACCAATCCGGCCCGAACAGCCGTGAGTGGGTTTTTCAATTCGTGGTCCAGGCGACGCAAAAATCGCCGTCGCTCTTCGATTGCCTGGGTCCGGATCTCAGCCACACGACGTTGGCAGCCCTTCTCGGTCCGTGCTCCAAAGAGCAGGTAACTGCTCAACACAGCAGATAGAAGCAGGCCAGACAGTACTGCCAACGTGCCCAAATCGCCCCGCAGATAAATAATGGGATTGGCCAATCGTTGACTGGCCGTCAATACCGCCACTGCCAGCCCTAGCGCAGCCGGCAGAGGGGCCGCAAGCCATTCCCATCTCATGGCGTAGCCTCCACGAACGCCACAAACCGATATCCCTGCCCCGGGACAGTTTCGATATAGCGCGGATCGGTGGGATCGTCATTCAAACTTCGCCGCAACTCGGCGATACGGGTGTCCACCGTTCGGGTGCCCGCCGGGTAATCCCAGCCCCAAACGCTGTCCAGAAGCCGCTCCCGGGTGAGGAGTTCATCGGGATGGGTCATAAGATATTCCAGCAGAGCCATAGCTTTGGGGGTCAGAGCCACTTCCTCCAAGCCCAGCCACGCGCGGCGCGATCGCCGGTCCAGCATCAGCTCGCCAGCATGCAGGCGCCAGGCACTGGCCAGTGGCGGCTGATCAGGACGCGCCCGCCGTAGCACCGCCCGGATTCGGGCCACCAGCTCATGGGGATCGAAGGGCTTATTGAGATAGTCGTCAGCGCCCTCCTCCAGGGCCATCGCCCGCTCTGTGGACTCGCCGACCTGAGTGAGTAAGATAACCGGCGTCCAATTGCCAGCCTGGCGCAGGCGGCGCAGCACCTCTCGTCCGTCCAGTTTGGGCATAAGCACGTCCAAGATAATCAGATGGGGCGCGAAGCTGGCCACCTCGCGCAGAGCCTCTTCTCCGTCAGCAGCAACGGTCACGTCGAAGCTGGCTCGCTCCAGAAACGGTGCCAGATTGGCCGTGATAGCCGGTTCGTCATCCACCAGTAGGATTTTCGGTTTTGATTCCATTCCCTTCCCCCTTCCTCTTTGCCTGTGCGCAAACCACCTTGCTATCTGATTGGGCAGAGATCCTCAGCAGCGAAGGAGGGATTAGCATACCCCCAATCGGCCAGGTACTGCCAGGAGTCTGGGTTGGCAACAGAATAGGCAGTGGTGTCGGCACAAGCCTGAGCCAGACTACCGCTCGTGTTATAGCTGCTCAGAAAAGCATCGGCCGCGCCCAGCAGAGAGGGTGAGCTAATTTGGGCTCGAATGGATTCGGCTTGTGGGAGCTGTCCCTGGGCAGCGTAGGCCACAACCAGCCGGAACCGGCCAAAATCGCGCAGTGTAGCCAACTCGTCAGGGAGACCTCCGTAGTGACAGGCTTCCAGGTTCGGGTCGCTGATGGCGGCCTGATAGGCACTAATCGCTGGACCATACCCATTCACTGCCCCCTGATTGAAGCGCTCATTGGCATCCAGAATGTGGTAGTAGAGGCAATTCGATGGGTCGTAGACCTTGCTGAAAAGTTGGTAGGGACCACCACCCGGCGAGATGTAAGTCTCCGTCCAGGCCCGTTGAGGGCCGGCGCCCACTGACCCGATGGTGCCGCCATGGACCAAAATCTCCTGGCCGCTGCCATCGGGCACGGTGTCTGCCAGGGTATAGTCTGCTGACGCCATCTCGGGTGTACCCACAATCCAGCCTTGATAACTCTCCCCATTCCAGCGATCTACAAAGAGTTGGCTGAAACATGTGTGGGCACCGCAAGAAGTACTGGTCCAGGCGATCTCCTGGCGGCTGTCGGCATTGACGTCGTCCACTTTGAGCAACTCGATTCTTTCAGCCCGGGCTTGATATGCTAAAAAATAACCGTTGGGGCTGGCATGATACGCCAGGAGCATGCCCTCAGGCCCGACCGATCCGGCCATATCATGGATCACTACCAGAGCGTCTGGAGTTGGGCCACCCTGAAGGGTGTGCTGGTAGACGCCGC
>JAHELX010000287.1 GCA_024643945.1 Anaerolineales bacterium | reverse complement strand
TCAAATACCGGCGTTTGAATGACCCGAATCGGCTGTCGCTCCTCCCAAATGATGTGCTGCAATTGCTCAACCGTTTGCGGTGAGAAGAACTGTTCACCTGTCTCTACGTTCACCCGTGCCGGCACCTTCTCAATAACGTAAAGCTTACCATCTTTTAACAAAGTGTAGGTGACTCTTTGCTCTACAAGTCTTTCTTCCCTAGTCTCAGTTGCCATCTTACTCTCTCCTGAGTCTGAACTCGACCCACTCGGTAGGGTCAGGTTCGTAAACCGTAATTACCTTTATCACCGAACGCGATGAGTAACTGCACTGAATGTGAATTGGTCTGTTTGATTGAGTGTATCCGAGTATCAAGCAACTCGGTCCGTATTTGTCATCTGGATAGTCCTCGATGATTTCCCCAACGCTAACCGCTTCCCGTATCTCCCAGACCCTGATTCCGCGCAGGATCGATTGGTCTGCGGCATGCTTTGAGAACTCAAACTCGTCACGTGCAAACTTCTGGCAGATTTCCTCAATCATGGCCATGCCATGAAATCCGACGAATAAGTTCGAATGTCGCTCAGAAGATCTTGATCGCTGCGCTTAGACATATACGATGTTTTCCTCGATGCTTTGAGCAATGTGGGGGATTCTTAACAAACCTATCCTTTTGACGCCATATTCAGCAGCAAGATAAGGATACTTCTCGCGGAGCATCTTGGTTATCGCTTCTTTCGTGAACATTTTTGGCTCCTCATTCAGATATGACGTCTCTTACGCAGTCCGGTGGCTAATAGGATGTGCATTAAAGTATAGCACACTTACATACCTCTGACAATCAGTCAAAATGAAACGTGCCACATAGGGGCGGATTTTGCTGGATATCCTCCGGGAGGGTCACTTGTAGGCTGGCAATCATAGCAGATCGGAAGTCAGCTAACGGCCTATGTGACCTGCGCTAGATGGTCTTCAACGGCCCTAACGAAAAGCCTCGATCACCTGGCGTCAGGTCCACGCAATGTTAGGCTACGGCGTTTCGAACTTCGACTTTTCGTATCCCACGCTTCAGCCAGTTTAAGTGGGTCGCCCTCGACGCATTTTACTCAGTCGGCCGCGGCTTGCCGTGGGCCTAACCTTCGCAGCACTTAGGATCGTCGAGTTGTGCCTTCAATCGTCCCGCGCGGATCCTTAACGGGGAAGAAAACCTCGTCGCTCTTGATGCCGAAGGGTCCCAGGTCGACGTCATAGTGGTGTTTGTTGGGAAGTGTCAAGGTTATTTCGGCAGACAACACTCGTCAACGTTGTTTATTTTGCGTCCACTGATACTGAAAACGCATTGATGTTAGCCGGGTGTCAGGGGTGGCTTTTCGCTTACCCGGGCTGCCAGAACGAACCCTCCTTACCCAACTCCTGCAACGTACGGAAGAGTTCGGAAAGGTATTCGCTCCTCCGTGAGAGAATATCCGGTCCCAGACGGTCGCGACACATCGACCCACTGAAGGCCAACGCCCAGTTGGCCAGCGGCATTATGGCCTCCTCGGAGATGGAATTGTAAGATGACCAGTTCTTGACATGCTCTTCCGACCGGAAGAGATTCATTTGGCTTCACGCAAATCTAGCAGAGACTTCCCCCGCTAAAAGCTTGGAGAGCGGGACGTTCATATGGCCGACAGTCGTCGGTGGGTTCACTTCCAGAATCTCCTCGTCCCGCATGCGGATGAGGATCGGTTCTCCGCAATCCAGGCAACGTGTGTCGATGCGGACCTCAGTGCCGGGAAAGAGCCAGCGCACGGCTAGCACTTCCAGTCCTCATTGACCATACCATTTCTGTTCGCCCTCCACCGTCACCAGATATTGGGTGGGAGCGTTGTAGAACGGCGCCCACGACTCAATGTAATCTGTGTCTTGGACGAACCAACAGCCGACGCCAGCTTTCGCCGCCTCGCGCTGTAGATCCCGGGCTTCGTCAGGTCCCACTCCCAGAGTATGGGCCAACTCGGTGTAATGAGGTGCCCGTCCAGTCTGTACCAAGTGTTCAAGAATGCTGGTGTAGGCTCGCTGTACCAAAGTTTCTTCTGCCGACATTGAATATACGTCCTTTGTACGAGTAAGGTGCGATTCGGAACGAATAACACTAATGATTGATAACTATATGGTTTAGAAATGAAGAAGGTCTTGTGGCTTATAGGCGTACTTCCTTTCTCCACCTTATGCTCCCATATGCGACTGTTGTCATACAAAGGTGGGAACGTGATGGCGTGGCCGCGATTTTGCCAACATGGCTGAGGCAGGCGGGCTAACTACCTGATTAACTGGAATATCTTCCGTCTAAACCTCTTCCGCATATTTTCCTCTCGAGGGACTTCGCCACGCCTGCGCGGGACTTCGGAGGGAAGATATTCCGTCTATATGTCTCCAACGGGGTAATATGCGGAATTACCTCGCAGGTAAAACACGGATAGCGTTAGGGAACTCTCGATGCTCATGATAGATGCCTAAACAACCACAGAAGAATATAGATGGAGTCTCACAAGGTCGACAATGATGTAGAGCAAGGTCACTCAGACCCGCCGATTACTAGATACTCACTTGGTGCGTGAGTCTGCTGGGTGAGAGTCTCGTTGAGTTTTAGCCCTCAGGGACGATCGACAGTAACTGCGGGCGGCTTGACAAGATCAGTATACCATATTATGTTTGGCTTGTCCACGAATTTTATCCAGATTATCTAAATTAGTGTGCCACTCACCTGTAGGTCCGCCTTTAAGGGAAAAACCCGCCCGGTGAGGCGGGTTTTATCGTGCGCCTTTAAAGCTCTATAAATATACAAGGCATTTTTGTTAAATCAAAACTACGGGTATAAATTTCGTCCCAGACTTCAGAATGTGCCTATCATTACTGGCAAGCGTTGCCAAGGACGCTTTTTCTTTTAACAAAGTTCTGTCTCAAGGTGCGCTATGCCCCGAACGGTCATCTGGACACTGTTCCAGGTGAAAATACCCGCGGCATTCCTCGGTTGTCAGCGCACGAGTTACGCGTGAGCGGGCAAGATTGGTCAGTTCATCCATGTCCATGGTGTAGATACGTGCCGTGCCATCGCCGCCTGCGGTCGCCACATGCTTGCCGTCCGGGCTAAAGGAAACGCCAAACACGTTGCTGGTGTTGCCATACAGGGTCATAAGCTCTTGGCCTGTTTGCACATCCCACACCTTGGCGAATTTGTCGAAGCTAGCTGTAGCCAGCCGAGACCCGTCTGGGTTGTAGGCGACGCCGTAGACCGAGCCGTCGTAGCCTGAAGTCGCAATCTGGACGTTGTCAGGGCTGGCGGCGACAGCGATGACCGTGCTCAGGTGACCGGCCAGCGTGAGCAGCGGCTGGCCGGAGACCGCATCCCACACGGCTGTCGTTCCATCCTGATGAACGCTAACCAGGCGCTCCCCATCCGGCATGTAAGTCACATCGTAGAGTCCCGAACGGGCGGGCAAGCTCAACACCGATCTGCCGCTGGCGGTTTCCCAGACCATCAGCCGGCCGTTGTTGCTGGCCGAGGCCAATCGTCCTCCATCCGGGCTAAAGGTCACGCTATGGACCATCCCACCGTGCTCAAGCGTGGCCAGTTCCTGGCCCGTGAGCGCGTCCCAAATCTTGACGATACCGGCAAGATCACCGGTGGCCAGTCGTTTCCCGTCAGGACTGAAAGCAATACCGTCGCAAATCTGCGTGTGGCCGGCCAGTGCGAATAGCTCGGTGCGCCTGGCGAGATCCCAAACCTTGGGCAGGCCATCCATGTTGGCGACCGCCAGGCGTGTGCTGTCTGGGCTGAAGTCAAAGCGATCGACGGCCATGCCGATGACTTCCCCGGGTAGGCTGAACAGCCTTTCACCAGTGGCGGCATCCCACACAATGACCTGGCTGATCCAAGACGTCGCCAGGAGCCTGCCGTCCGGGCTGAAGGCAACACTAAATCCGGCGTCGCCTGGCGCGCCGGTTAGCGTCAGCAACTGTTGGCCGGAGTCTGTATCCCACACTTTGGCCGTTTCATCTACGCCGATGCTGGCCAGCCGGGCGCCATCCGGGCTGAATGCCACGCCGGGCGTACCCCGGCTGCTGTGGGCCGCCGTGGTGCGCAGGATGTGCAGCTCAGGCAGGGACTGGTGGAGAGCATTCCTGGCTTCCAGCGTGTCGGCCGTCGAGAGCGCGTGCAAAGCCAGGAGTACGCTGCGCTCCGGATCAACCTGCAAGTTGTTGACCGCAGCAGCGGCCAGCTCGCGCGATGTGGCCAGGCGCGCTTGCTCCTGCGCCGCTTGAGCATTGCGTCTCGCCAGTTGGCCCAGCCAGGTGGCGACGAGCAGCAGCCCGGTCAGGGCGACGAGCGCCAAGACGAGGTAAACTGCACTTCGGCGCAGCTTGCGGACGGCCTGCGCCTGCTCCTCGGCGCGCTGTATTTCGGCTTCTGCTCGCCGGCGCTGCGCCTCGGCCAGGGTCTGCGCCGCTTCGAGCTCGCGCCGCTGGCGGGCTGCTTCAGCTTCCTGCTCAGCCCGCTGTTCGGTCAGGCTCGCTTCAAGGAAGAGCCGCTCCTGCATATTCAGATCGTCTGGATGGGCGTCTGCCCACTCCAGCGCCTGGGCCAGCCGGGCGCCCCGGTAGAGCAGGCCCGAATCTCGCGCCAGCCTTTCCCACTCCTGGGCAGCTTCGGTGAGCTGGCGGTGCAAACGCAACCCTGCGCGCCTCTCATTCAGCCATTCGCGCAGCCTGACCCACTCCTGAATCAGGGCTTCATGGGCGACTTCAACCGTCTCGTGGCCGGTGGTGACCAGGCGGGCATCGGCCAGCTTCTTGAGCACGTCTTGCACTACCAGGGCGTCTTCCGGGCGCGGGATGAGCTCGGCCAGCGCGGCGCGGCGGCGCGTGTAGAGTTCCGGCAGATGCTCGTCGCCTGCACCTTCGCCCAGCTCGGTCAACCGCACAAAGATGTTGCGGGCAATCACCTGCTCCTTGGGCGTCAACCGATTGAACGTTGTCTCGGCGGTCCTGGCAAGCGCGCCGGACACGCCACCGGACTCCTGGTAAGCGGCCAGCGTGAGGGTGCGCCTGCGCCGTCGCCGCCACGTTTCGAGCAAGGCATGCGACAGCAGCGGCAGCGCGCCCGGCGCATCGCCAACCTCGTGCAGCAGCAAATCTACCAGGCCCGGCTCAAAGGTCCAGCCGCCGAGTCGGGCCGGTTCTTCGATCGCCCGGCGCAACGCCTCGGGGCTCATGGCGCCGATGTATATTTGCCGTTCGCACAATGCCTGGCGCAGGTTTTCGAAGGGGACACATTGGGCATAGAAGTCGGCACGCAAGGCAATGACGACGATGGTCGGGCCAGGGGCTTGGGCGGCGTAGAGCAGGTTGTCCACGAATGCTCTGCGCTCGGCTTCGTCGTGACACAGGCTGAACAGCTCTTCGAATTGATCCACGACCAGCAACACATGCGAAGCGCCGCCAAGGTGCGCGATGCGGGCGGCAGCGAAGTGCAGGCTGCGCGGGTCACGGACCAGCTCATCCATCAGCGCAGTGGTTGCCATCACCGAATCGGCCGTGCGCGTCAAACTGATGGCAAGCGCTTCCAGCGGGTGAGCCGTGGGCGTGATCACGTAGATCGAATCCTGGAAGGCTGGTTGTGATTCAGGGCCGCTGCGGGCAATGGAGCCTTCCGCAGGCGGCGCCAAGAGTCTGAGAGCAGGGACGAGCCCGGCGCGCACGATCGACGATTTGCCGCTGCCGGACGCGCCGATCACGGTCAGGACGCGGTACTGGCCGTGATCGGGAGCAAGACAGTCACATACCTGGGCCACGAGTTGGGCGGTCAGCGCTTCGCGGCCGAAAAACAGACCGGCATCTGCCTCGTCAAAAAAGCTCAAGCCCTTGAAGGGGGGTTCACCGGGGGCCGGAGGTTCCGGCGCTTGACCGTCTGGCCTGGCGAGGCGCGCCGTGGAGATCGGCGCGAGCGTCTCATCGCGGATGCTCTCATATAGCGCCGTCGCCTCATGGGCCGGCTCGACGCCCAATTCCTGTTGCAGCAGACGGCTACACGCCTCGTACTGGGCCAGGGCCAGGCTGCGCTGACCGCTTAACGCGAGTGACCGCATCAACTGGCAATGCGCATTCTCATCCCACGGCTCCAGTTCAAGCCGCCGGCGGGCATAAGCGATGGCGCGTTTGTAATCTCCGCATTCCTCGAAATGCGCCGCCAGTCGTTGCAGCGCATCCAGCATCTGCCGGCTGATCTGCTGCCGCTTATACAGCACCCATTCCTCAGAAGGTGCGCTATCCGCAAGGGAGAACCCCTCCAGGAAGCTGCCCCGATAGGTGGCGACGGCTTGTTCCAACTGGTCAATCGATAGATGTGGTAGGTCTTGGAGGGTTGATGCATCCAGCGCATAATCGCTGGCGGTGTTGAACTGGACTGTGTCGCGGGTGATCAGCAAGAAGGGCGGATGGGCCTGGTGGTCACCGCTGGTCTGGCGCAGATTCGCCAGCGCGGAGCGTAAGTTGGTAAGGGCAGAGCGATCGGGATAGTCAGGCCACAACAGTCCGGCCAAGATCTCGCGAGGATGGGGCCGGTCGGCCTCGACTGCTGGTCGCAGCCACCGGACCGACCTATCGGTAAAAAGGGGCCTTTTGAAGTGAAGCCGTAGGTCGCCCAGGGCAAAGCAACCAGCCTAGATCGTCTGGCCATTTGACAAGTCCCCCAAGCACCCCTTCCAAACCGTGAGGGTGCTTGGGACTACTATCGGACGCGTTCATTTGACGCTTCTACCCGCTGAACGGACTTATTGTCCGCCGCCCCGTCAGGGCCGACCGCTTCGCTCTCGGCCCTAACGATGCTACCCGCACCTGCTGAGGCGTGGGGATGGCTCAGCTACGGAGTTTTGCACCACGGACTAGACTGAATTTGTTCCGCTCTTACAGGCCCTTTTGTGTTAGCTCACCGGCCGGAGGGTTAGGTTCCACTTGTAGTCCGTGCTAAAGCCGCGGACTATAACGCCTATTCTTTCGAGATGCCCTGCCCAAGCTGGAAGAGCCTGCGGGCAATCAGGATGTACCATACCATGCTCAAAAGGCCGCCGCCCATGGCAAATATTATAGCCACGTCTAATGCTGGCACGAAAGATGAGCAGATTTCAAAGATCAATAAGAGTCCAAATCCCAGAATTCCCGCATAAGCGGTTGCTTTGCTGAAGACTTGGCTGCGCAGCATCACAATGGAGATTACTATGCCGGCAATTTCTGTGAGGAGGAACCCTATGAAAGTGCCAGGAGTATGGCTTTGGCCCACAGAAAGCATCGCTTGCCCGGCTGCTGCTATCATAGATCTTTGGGCATCTGTCGTGGCAGCCGCGTATTGGCGGCTAAGCTCCAGCATGGGGAAGGCCCTATTCGTTGCGAAGAAGACCGCTACCCCAATGAAAGCAATGATCATGGCGAGTGCCGCGTACGCTTGATTGACGCGCCGGTGGGCGCCATAGAGGGCGAAAAAGATCGGGATCGCCAGAGCCGTGAGAACAATATTTAGAAGACCAAGGTTGCGAAGTCCAAGAAACCAATTGTTCTGAAAGAGTGTGAACCAGTCGATGACGGTT
>JAHELX010000286.1 GCA_024643945.1 Anaerolineales bacterium | reverse complement strand
AGCGTGGGCAAGAGCAGCACCAAAGAATTGACGTGGGCAGTTCTGCGACAGCGGTTCCACACGCTGAAGAATCCTGGTAATCTTAATAACGAAATCGGCCTGCCATTGACACTTCTTGGCCTGGATGAGTCCCATGAGCGGGTCGTGCTCGAAATGGGCATGTACAATCTGGGGGAGATCAGCGAATTGTGTGCCATTGCTGCACCTCACGTCGGCGTGGTGACCAACGTTGGCCCCACCCACCTGGAGCGCCTGGGGACCATTGAGCACATCGCCCAGGCCAAAGCTGAGTTGGTACAGGCCCTGCCACCCGACGGCGTGGCGATACTCAATCAAGACGACCCATTTGTTCGCCTAATGGCGCAGCAGACTCGGGCGAGGGTGTTCACTTATGGCCTGACACCAGAGGCCGACCTGTGGGCGAGCAACATTATCAGCGAAGGATTAGAAGGGATTCGTTTTGTGCTTCATTATCAAGGCGAAGCTATCCATGTCAAGGTGCCATTGTTGGGCCATCACAGTGTTCACACAGCACTGCGGGCGACTGCTGTCGCGCTAATCGAAGAGATGACCTGGCACGAAATTATGGCCGGCCTGCAGGACAGTTCGGTCCAACTGCGTCTGGTCAGCGTGCCAGGCGTCAACGGCTCGATACTATTGGACGACACATACAACGCCAGCCCTATGTCTACCATTGCCGCCCTGAATCTGCTGGACGATTTGAGCGGACGCAGGATCGCCGTTTTGGGGGATATGGCCGAGTTAGGCGATCAAGAGGAAGAGGGGCACCGCCGGGTGGGCTGTCGCGCCGCCGATACGGTAGATTTGCTCATCACCGTCGGCCCCCGCGCCCATATGATAGCCGACGAGGCTCGCGCCTGTGGCTTAGCGTCAGATGTCGTCATCGAAGTCGAGACCAACGACCAGGCGATTGAAAGCTTGCGCCAGATGGTACAGCCCGGGGACATTGTATTGGTGAAGGGGTCGCGCTCGATGGCGATGGAGGAAATTGTGGCTGCACTTCAGGTTCCGGTATAAGCTGATGGCCTATTCACTGACACTTGGCACAATTTCATTTCTGCTGACCGTCATCTGGGGCAGACCGCTCATCAACTTGCTGCGGCAACTACGAATCGGCAAGCAAATTCGCATCGAAGAGCCGACTACGCACCAGATCAAGATGGGTACTCCCACGATGGGGGGATTGATGGTGTTGGTGCCGGTGCTGGTCATAACCGGGGTACTTAATGTGGCTAACCTGTTGGGCCTGACCCTCATCGGGCGCTCGATCCTGGTACCGATGGGAGTGATGGTGGCCTACGGTATCCTGGGCGGCCTCGATGACCTGGCCGGTGTGCGCCGCATGCCGACGGGTATGCTGGCTCGTTATAAGATCTTGTGGCAGACAATTTTCGCCGTTATTACTGCGCTGGCCCTGCACTTCGTGCTTGGCCTGCGGAGCCTGGCCGTACCTGGGGTGCCCGAAAAGATAGATATCGGCCTGTGGTACATCCCGATCGCCGTCTTCATCATCGTCGGCACCTCGAACGCGGTCAACTTCACCGATGGCCTGGACGCGCTGGCCGGCAGTCTGGCGGCCGTCGCCTTCGCTGCCTACGGCGTCATTGCCTTTTTGCAGGGGCAGATATGGCTGGTAGCCTTTGACTTCACCGTGGTAGGAGCCATCTTTGCCTTTCTTTGGTACAACGCTTATCCAGCCGAGCTTTTTATGGGCGACACCGGCTCTCTGGCATTGGGCGCCGCCCTGGCCGTCTCAGCCTTGATGACCGGGCAATGGCTATTGTTGCCTGTGGTTGGTTTTATGTTCGTCGCCGAAGCCATGTCAGTCATCCTGCAGATAGGGTGCTTCAAGCTCACCGGTGGAAAACGGCTGTTTAAGATGGCACCACTCCACCTGCATTTTGAACTGCTTGGTTGGTCCGAAACACAAGTTACTCAACGTTTCTGGCTCATTGGTATACTAACCGCGATGCTGGGCATCGCACTAGCATTGGCTTAGCAAACCCCAAGTTCAAGGAGGAAAAACAAAAATGGAACAGCCATCGACTATTCCGTATCCCGAAGGGGACCGATCCACACCAGCCCGTCCTGCCCGCACGCGTGACGCAGGCACCCTGGCCCGTGCGGCGGCCCGTCCTGGACTGCGCCAGCGGGCCGAGGCAGCCAGGCGAGTGCAGGTCAGCCGAAACGGCCGGAGTGGCAAGCGTGAGAGAACGCCTGGTCCCTACTCCGACGAGGCTGATGCTCGCTATGCAGCAGCTTTGAAGTTGGTGCAGACTATTGACCATAACCTGCAAAAAGGAACACGCCACTACTACGATACCCAGGGCAGGCTCTTGAATACCCTGGACGAGGTGATTCACGCTATGTTGGCCGACAGCCTCGTCGTGGGCAAGCCGGATGAACATCTACAGAGCGACGAGCGTAGGGAGTGGGCACCGGTCGGCGAGCTAGCGGCTTGACCCCTATTCTTGACTCTGTTGGAAACCGGATCCGGACGTGCGATAATCTACGCCCAGACCTGCTAATTCGTTGGCCTGACGATCCGGCCACAGGAGGTATTGAAATGGAACAACCCTGGGCAGTTGTCATCAGCCAAAATGGCCTGAGCGATGAGGAAGGTTGCGGCGATATCTACCAGCTACTGGCGATGCTGGAGGGAATTGAAAACCCACCGGTCAAGCTTTACTTCACCACTGAGGGTGTATCGCTGATTGCCGCCGACTCGCCAATCCTTCCCAGATTGAAAAAGTTGGAAGCCAGCGGTGTTGAAATGGTCGCGTGCCGCACATGCCTGGATTACATGGGACTGCGCGATCACGTCGAGGTCGGTCATATCAGTGCGATGGAGCACATTATGACCGACATGGAACAAGCTCAAAACGTTGTGTTGCTCTGAGTAGACGAAAGACGGTTGACGAATGACGAACAGCCACTTGTCCGTCTTCAGTCTTTCGTCTCTCGTCCTGCGTCATCACTAGGAAATGGCTATGTCTGATACACTTCCCCAAGAGGGAGGTAACCTCAACCTGCGCGGGCGACGCCTGCTCGTGGTCGGCCTGGCACGCGAAGGCACTGCACTGGCTCGTTACTTGAGCCGGCATGGTGCTCAGGTGGTCGCCACCGACCTCAAGCCGCCCAAAACCTTTGGCGAGGCGTTGACGCCGCTGGCCGAGGCCGGCGTGGAGCTGGTTTTGGGTAAGCATCCACCCTCCCTGTTAGACGACTGCGAGGTAATGTTTGTCAGCCCCGGCGTGCCCTTTGACGCTCCCTTCCTGAACGAAGCGCGGGCGCGAGGCGTGCCGCTTAGCACTGAAAGCCGTCTCTTTTGCCAGCTTTGCCCGGCACCTATTGCCGCCATTACCGGCTCCAGTGGCAAGACGACGACGGTTTCGTTGGTAGGCGAGATGCTCACGAAGCACTCGCAGGGAAAAGCTGATACGCAGGGGACACTCCGCGGCCACACGACATGGGTAGGGGGGAATATCGGACAGCCGCTCATCGAAGAGCTGGACCGGATTCGGGCGAGTGACAACGTGGTGATGGAACTTTCGAGCTTTCAACTGGAGTACTTTCATCCCTCCGCCAACGACCATGTGATGAACTGCGATCTTATGTGGCTGCCGTTGCTCGCCGGATGGAGCCCCTCTGTAGCTGCCATCCTGAACATCACACCCAACCACCTGGACCGTCATCCATCAATGGAGGCTTACATCCACGCCAAGCGGGCACTGGTAGCCTATCGCCGACCCGACGACGTGGCGGTGATGGGCATGGACAACGAGGTAACGCAGGCTATGGGGCAGGCATCAGCCGGCCGGGTGCGTTGGTTTAGCCGCCTGTCGCCGGTGAGCGACGGAGCATACCTGGCGGGTGAGGGCCGTGAGGCAATCATCATACTGCAGGATGCCCTGGGCGGCCATGAACGCTCCGTATGCCGTGTGGGTGACATCCGGCTGCGGGGCGAGCATAACGCAGGCAATGTATTGGCTGCCTCTGTAATCGCGGAGACACTCGGGGCATCCATCGAGGCGATGCGAGAGGTGATCACCACCTTCGCCGGTGTCGAGCACCGGCTGGAACTGGTGGGCGAGGTGAAGGGTGTCTATTACTACAACGACAGTATTGCCACCAGCCCGGAGCGACTGGTCGCCGCTCTCAAGTCATTCGATGATCCGCTGGTGCTGTTGGCCGGTGGTCGTGACAAGCACCTGCCCTGGGACGAAGCCGCGCGCCTGATGCTCCAACGGACTCGACACGTGATCTTGTTCGGCGAGGCAGTGGAGTTGATTGCGGGGGCGCTGGAAGCAGCGAGCAAAAAGTTGGAAGTCGCGAATCAAGAGCGGGGAGATGGCCATAGGTCTCATCCCGAGAAAAGTAAGCCGATGCTGCACCGCTGCGTCACGCTGGAGGATGCCGTGGCGGTAGCTGCGCAGGTTGCGCGCCCCGGCGAGGTGGTGCTCCTGTCGCCCGGCTGTACCAGCTTCGACGCTTTCAAGGATTTTGTCGAGCGCGGCGAACGGTTCAGGGAGCTGGTCAAGAAGACGAAGGACGAATGACGAATGACGAATGACGAATGACGAATTATGAGTCCAAGCAACGTACAGCATACGCGTAAGGTGGAAACTAATCCCAAATATGATTACTTGCTGATCATCGCCGTGGCTGCCCTGCTCATCGTGGGGTTGATGATGGTCTACAGCGCCACCTTTGCCCTGGGCTACCAGCTCTATGGGCAGCCAACCTATTTCTTCATTCGCCAGATACTGTGGATGGCGTTGGGGTTGATCGCGATGATTATCACCGCCCGCATCGAGTATCACACCTGGCGCAGGTGGTCTATCCCTATGATGGCCGGGGCATTGCTGCTGCTGGGGCTGGTGCTGGCTGTGGGCAGCGACCGCTTTGGCGGCCAGCGGTGGCTCCTTAATGGCTCGGTGCAACCCAGCGAATTGACCAAGCTGGCCGTCATCATGTATATCGCCGACTGGCTGTCGTCGAAGGGGGCGCGCATTCGGCAGGTTACCTATGGCCTCATTCCTTTTGCCATTTTGCTTGGCTTTGTGACCGGGCTTATCATGCTTCAGCCCGACTTTAGCACTGCGGTGCTGATTGCTGCGACCGCCATCGCCATGTTCTTCATCGCCGGCGGTGACATGTGGCAGATGATCGCCAGTGGCATTCTGGGGGGCGCGACGTTCACTTTTCTCATCACCCGCTCCGAGTATCGCCTGGTCCGCATCACTTCGTTTCTCAATCCGATGGGCGATCAGCTCGGCGGCAATTACCAGGTACGCCAGATTCTTATCGCCCTGGGATCGGGAGGCATTACCGGGCTGGGACTGGGAGCCAGCCGCCAGAAATTCGGCTACATCCCCGCCTCACATACTGACGGTATCTTCGCCATTTTGGGCGAAGAGCTGGGGCTTATTGGCTGCCTGATGGTGATTGCCCTCTTTGCCTTTCTGGCCTATCGAGGTTTTCGAATCGCATTGGCCGCCCCTGATTCCTTCGGGACGGTATTGGCAGCCGGCATCACCTGTGGCCTCATCTTCCAGGCACTGATCAACATCGCGGTCGTCAGTGCCACCGCGCCTTTCACCGGCATCCCCCTGCCCTTCATCAGTTTTGGGGGATCGTCGTTGCTGATCTCGATGACGGGGGTCGGCCTTTTATTGGCTATTTCGCGGGGGACACTGCCTGAAGAGGTAGAGTATCCCCAAGATCAGGAAGAGAAGGTTAGCCGTGCGGCTCATGATCTCCGGCGGCGGGACAGGCGGTCACGTGTACCCCGCCCTGGCCGTCGCCGACTGGCTGACAACAGATAGCGCCCAGCCGCCAACTATTTGCTGGGTAGGAAGCACTGGAGGCGTGGAAGAAAGTCTGGCAGATCGCGTTGGTATCCCCTTTGAAGGCATCCTGGCCACGGGGCTACGGGGCAAGAATCCGCTGGCGATGTTGGGCGGACTATGGGTCCTGAGCCGGGGGTTTCGGCAGGCACGTCGCTTGGTGGCAACGTTCCAGCCTGAGGTGCTCCTGGTCACCGGTGGCTACGTGTGCGCGCCCGTGACCCTGGCCGCGCGACTGGCAGGGGTGCCGCTGCTCGTCTACTTGCCGGATATGGAACCGGGGCTGGCTATCAAGTTCCTGGCCCGTTTAGCGGATCGAGTGGCGGTGACAGCCCAGCCAGCGGCCAGTCACTTTCGCCGCGGGCAGGCAGTCGTGACCGGCTACCCGGTGCGCCGGGAGTTGTTCGAGCGGGATCCAGCCGAGGCACGGGCGCGGCTGGGGCTGAGGGCAGAGGATGAACACTTGCCAGTGCTTTTGGTCTTCGGCGGCAGCCAGGGGGCACGCAGCATCAACCGGGCGGTGAGTGAAGGCATTCAAGCACTGCTGGAGGTGGCGCAGGTGATCCACGTCAGCGGCCGGCGCGATGCCGAATGGACTCAGGCGGGCCGGGCAGCGCTGCCCGAATTGCTGCAGGCACGCTATCACGTGTACGACTATCTGCACGAAGAGATGGTAGACGCGCTGCTCGTCGCCGACCTGGTCGTGTCGCGGGCAGGGGCATCTACATTGGGTGAGTTCCCGGCCGCCGGGTTGCCGGCAGTGCTTGTCCCTTACCCGTACGCCGGGGCGCATCAGTGGGACAACGCCCGCTACCTGGTCGAGGCCGGGGCCGCCATCACCATCGCCGACGCCGACCTGGGGACGAGGCTAATCCCGGCGGTGCTGGATTTGCTAGCTGATAGCAACCGTCGCGTTGCGATGCAGCAGGCAGCGCGGGCGCTGGCCCGACCGGGTGCAGCGCAGCGCATCACCGAGTTAATGATGGACCTATCGCAGCGCAGGCTAAGGTAGGGAAGAAGCATGAACATCATTGATATTGACTACAACACACTTATGATCGTCATCATCGCTCTGTTCGCTCTGAGCGGTTACCTGAGAGGTTGGTGGCGCGAAGGTATCACGACTGTCTTTTTGGTCCTGCTGGTTATCTTCCTCACCCAGCCAGAGCTGGCCCAGCGTATCATTGAGTTTATTAACAACCTGATTGAGATGTTGAGCATTGTGATAAAAACTCGTGGCAGTTTCGAGGCGTCGGCCGTCAGCGCTGCGGCCGAGACCCCGCCTCCTATCGTCTTAGACCCCAACAATCGCTCCCTTTACATTGTTATCCTGGTAGTTATCGTTCTGCTGTCTTATTTCGCCAGCAGGATCACCTTGGGCAATCGAACGATTAGCGTTGGCGCCCGTATCTTCGGCGGCATATTGGGTGCTATCAACGGTTTTATCGCGGTCAATCTGGTGAAAGAGTTTATCGTCGGGCGTTTCTTCCCCGGGACCGGGGTTTCGGCCCAGGCGGCGGCACCCAGTACATTATCTGTAAGTATTTCCGACGTGCCCCCCGGAAGTGTGTTTACTGATGCGCCTTTATTACTTGTTTTGGGTATCGGCCTTGTCGTGTTAGCTCTGCTTCTGGCCAATCGCCTGACACGCAAAGGGCGACGTGTACCCTGGGGTTACGACCGCGAGTTGGTTGTCAAGAAGGAAGAGAAGAAATAGAGGCGATTCGTGCAACCACAAAGGATTC
>JAHELX010000285.1 GCA_024643945.1 Anaerolineales bacterium | reverse complement strand
CAGTTTCTGCCACAATCTCCCAGGCGCCGCGGGGGGTACGCACCGAACACCAGCCGAAGCCCAAGAACTCAAAGGCCAGCCGGACGCCATACTCGCCAGCGATGTCGCTCAGGTCACGCAGCACTCTGACGTGCTCCTCCAGGATATCCGCCCAAGACACATCCCGCTCAGGGGTTGGGCTGGGTACGACAATCAGGGTGGGGCAACCAATGGCCTGAGCAATTTCGGACAATTCACGGCAGCGTGCCCTTATCTGCATGTACTCTTCGTCGCTTCGAAAAGAAATAAATTCTATGGAGTTGAGGGTTATGGGGGCGACGCGGCTATCTTCCAATAGTGCCTTCAGATCTTGCAGCGAACGGTCGGCCAGGAAACGGTCCACCTTAGCCGCCCAAAGCTCAAGAGCCTTGAACCCGGCATAGGAAGAGATTGCCACATCCGTCTCGAGATCAGAGGTCATAGTAGTGGCGCCATGAAAACCTAACTTCATCCTTCTGCTCCTATGGTTGAGCCAGGCAATCAAGCGTCAGGCATCGGAGAATCTGGGAATCAGGGACATATAAACCCGATTCCCAGATTGCCTGATTTCCTGATTCCCTGATTCCGCTAGTGCCCCATCAAAGTGATCTTGATAAGCCCGATCCAGCCGCCATGGGCGTGGCCTTGGTATATCATAATCCCTGTGATGGGGTACTAGTTAGGGCGCACCATAATCTTGCCGTCCGTGCGGTCAGTGGACTTGGCAATGGCTGCAACCGTGTCACCCAGACTGTAATGAGCGGTGATGATCGGGCTCAAGTCCAGCCGGCCGGAGGCGACCATACGGATAACGTTCGGGAAGTTCTCGTGACCAGAGTGCCCCTGTGCGCCAAAAGCCTGGGCCCGCCGAACCTGAAAGCTCTCCAGATACATGGGCACCCGCTGCGCTGCGCGGCCAATCTGGACAATCTTGCTGTTGATAGCCAGTGCCTTTTCCATCTCGGGGACGATCAGGTGTGGAGCGCCAGCCGCCTCCACGTGAAAGTCGAAACCTGCGCCCCGGCTCAGTTCCATCATTACTTCACCCGCCGACACGTCACGCGGGTCGTACACGTAGTCGGCGCCGACCTTCTTGGCCAGTTCGCGCCGCTGGGGCGAGACCTCAAAGGCAACAATCATGCCCGCTCCAGCCGCCTCGGCCAGTCCGATGGCCGCCAGACCGATAGGGCCGGCACCAAAGACGCTGACGTAGTGCCCGGGCTTAAAGCCTCCAGCCCGGGTGAACATGGCATTGTAGGAAACACAGCTCGGCTCGGTCAGGGCACCCACTTCGTACGCCTTATTCTCATCCCCAAAGCGCTCGGCGATGGCGTCAATCTTCCAACAGAATTTCTCGTCCACAGCAATGTAGTTGGCAAATGCACCAGGGATGGTGAAGCCGAGTTCTTCCAGATTAACACAATGGTTGGGGTATCCGTTGCGGCAGGGAATACAGCGCCCGCACCAGATCATCTCCTCGACGGTGACCATATCCCCCGCTCTGAGGGTGGTCACATTCTTACCTACTTCAACTACCTTGCCAGAGAATTCGTGTCCCAGGATGGTGGGGAACCTGGTCAGGCCAGGGTAGAGAATATAATCCTGGTCATCCGTTTCGTAGAAGTGCATGTCAGAGCCACACACCCCACAGGCCTGCACCGCCAGGAGAACGTCATTGGGGCCGGGCTTAGGGTCTTCCCATTCCCGCACTTCCAACTTCGGGTAACGCCAAATGCCATTGCCAGTGATGGCTTTTCCCGTCTCTTTTTCCCAGTCCGACACCACATAATCCGCTTTGGGCTCCCACACTGCGTCTAATACTAACCCTTTCATTGCTTTAGATCTCCTTTCTTTTCATTAAGTTTAAATCTTGGAAGGTTGGAAGACCGGAAGAATGGAAGGCTGGAAGAATGGAGGAATAGGAAATGGGGGCGTTTTGTTCCTCCAGCCTTCCATCTATCCCACCTTCCAACCTTCCGCCTCTTTCAATCAATCTCGCTCAACTTAACCGGGCGGTTCTCCCGGTAGGATTTCCAGGCTGCCAGCCCCATCACCACCGGGATGCGCCCGTCAATGCCAGTTACAGAAGGCATTTTATCTTCCAGGATGCAAGTTATGAACTCTCTCATTTCAGCGATGTAGGCATCGGTGTAGCGCTCGATGAAGAAATAGAGAGGTTTGGCTCCGTGGACTCCATCGGCATTACTGTAGATGGCATTGTCGGGCGTATGGTTGGCGACGACCATGCTACCCTCCGATCCAAAGACTTCGACCCGTTGATCGTAGCCGTAGACCGCCTGGCGGCTGTTGTCTATGCTGCCGATGGCACCCTGAGCGTAGCGCAGGGTCACCAGGGCGGTGTCAATATCGCCCGCCTGGCCAATGCGGGGATCAATCATCACCCCGCCAGTGGCGTATACCTCCTCCACTTCGCTCCCAATCAAGTAACGAGCCATATCGAAGTCGTGGATGGTCATGTCGAGGAAGATGCCACCCGAGACTTGGATGTACTCGATGGGCGGCGGGGCCGGGTCACGGCTAAAGATGTGCAGGATGTGGGGCGTACCGATCTTGCCCCCAGCCACCGCGTCGCGCACGCGCTTGAAGCTGGGATCGAAGCGCCGGTTGAAGCCGATTTGCAGCTTGACCCCGGCCTGGCTCACCGCCTCCAGCGCCCGGTCAATCCTTTTCAAGTCGAAGTCAATCGGTTTTTCGCAAAAGATGTGTTTCCCGGCGGCGGCCGCCTCCCCGATGAATTGGGCGTGGCTATCGGTGCTGGAGCAGATCATCACCGCCTCGATTTCATCGTCTTCCATAATTGCCTGGTGGCCTTTAAAAGCCGACGGGATGTTAAAGTCGGCAGCACATTTTTCGGCCGACTCGACGAAGATATCGGCAATGGCTACCACATTCGCCTCCGGGATGCGATAAGCCAGGTTTTCGGCATGTACTCTGCCGATCCTGCCCGCGCCAATGATGCCTACGTTGATTTGCCTGGTCATTTGTTTTTCACCTCCAGCCCTTAATCTTCAACCGTCGAGGCGCGCACCACCAGCGTGCCCCGGACGACGACGTTAGAAATTTCCTCTTCATGGTTCTCTTCGCCAATGGTCATCAGAGAGAGGGTCATTTTCATCGCCAATCGCCCCATCTCGACTTTAGGCTGAGCAATGGTGGTCAGAGGAGGATAGAAGTAAGAAGCGAATGGGATGTCGTCAAAGCCGACCACGGCCATATCCCTGGGCACTGACAGACCAACCTGGCGGGCCGCGTGCATCAATCCAATCGCCGTCATATCGTTGTAACAAAAGACGGCGGAGGGCGGTTGGCTCAGCTCTATCAAAGCCTTCAACGCCTGTTCACCGCCGTCGGCGCGGCCATTACCGCGAACGATCAGCGTTGGATCCGGTTCGATCCCACCTGCGATAAGGGCCTCGCGATAGCCAGCCATCCGGTCCAGGTCGGAGCTGTGGTCGGCCGGCGCGGTCACGTAGGCAATGCGCCGGTGCCCAAGTTGAACCAGATGCTCTGTAGCCAGGTATCCACCGTGACGGTTGTCCACGGTAACAGTGAACGTGTAACGGCCACTACTCTCGTTGTGATTGTTGATGAGCACAATAGGAGCGCCAATCCGTTCCAGGTGTTCGAGATAAAGAGCGCCGATACGCGAAGAAGTAACGATAACGCCATCTACCCGCTTGGAACGCAGCATCTCCACAGCGGCAATCTCGCGCTCAGGCTGCGCCCCAGAACTACACAGAATCACTGTGTAGTTGTAATCGTGAGCGGTGGCTTCGATGCCCTGCACTACCTCGGCCACGAAGGGGTCGGCGATGGTCGTAACCACCACGCCGATTGTATAAGTTTGGCGGGTGACCAGGCTGCGGGCCAGGGTATTGGGAGAATAGCCCATCTCCTGGGCCAGACGTTGGATGCGAGCTTTAGTCTCGTCGCTGACCAGGGGGCTGTCACTCAGCGCGCGGGAGACGGTAGAGTGGGAAACACCGGCAGACTTGGCGATGTCTTTGATCGAAACTCGCATAGTGCTCTACTTGCCCACTTTATACCCCACGCACGTGGGTATTATAAGGAAGAGAGGCTGTCGCAAACGTATACAACTCCTGCCAAAATAAAAGGAGAAAAGAAAGCCCAATGCACACGTTTGCAAACCATGTCTAATATAGCATAAGCCGGCTGGTTTGTCAATGGGGTTGGCTTGCAGATTAGGGATTGCAAGCGGGGGGTGAAAATGATATAATGAGTAGATGTCAGGCAGGTTGTCGTCCAGCCTATGAGGTCACGAGTCGACCAATGGATACCGCATGAAGCGAACAGCTTTGTCTATTCTTTTCATAATGCTCATAGCCCTGACGAAGACGCTGGTCGGCAGGCCCAGCCCGACTGCGTCCCAGTCTGGCCTCTTAGTCTACCCTTACCTCGGCGAAACCACTCCCACTTCGGTCGTCGTCTCCTGGGCCACCAGCAGCGCGGGGGAAAGTCAGGTCCGCTACAGCCTCGACCAAAGCTATAGCAACGTCGTAGCTGCCATCAGCAGCACCTACAACGGCAAGGCCTGGCATTCGGCCACGATCACCGGCTTAACGGCGAATACCACTTACTATTACAAGGTATACACCGGGGGTTACGACCTGACGCCATGGCCAGAGATCACCTTCACCACTGCGCCCGTGTCTCCAGCCGGCCGGTTTACGTTCGTCGCTTTGGGTGACGGTCGGCCTGGCGATGCCAGCTCATGGCCAAGCCCGGGGGCTCTGGCCGTGGCAGCCGAGATGGAGCGACATAGCTTTGACCTGGCTCTCCATACGGGGGACATCGTCTATCGTGGTGGCATCTGCTCCGGTAGCGATAGCTCGTGGAACCAATACATCCGGGCCTATTTCGACCTCTACCAGGAGGGCCTGGGCCATACTCCCTTCTATCCCAGTATAGGAAACCACGAACTGGGCGACGGTAGCTGTGGCTATCAGGCCTACACCGATGTCTACTCCCTGCCACGGAACGCCCCGGCTGGCCATGAAGAGGAGTACTATTCATTCGACTGGGGGAATGCTCATTTCGTGGCGCTAGACACAAACCAGGATTACAGGGCTGGTAGCATTCAGTACAACTGGCTGGTAAATGATTTGCAGGCCAGCACCCGGCCCTGGAAGTTTGTCTTCTTCCATTATCCAGCCTACAGCTCCGGCCCCCACGGTAGCACGGGCCAGGTACAAACCCAATTAGTGCCGATCTTTGAGACCTATGGTGTGGACGTCGTCTTTAATGGGCACGACCACGACTACGAGCGGACCTGCCCTATTCTCAACGGTGCCTGCACTACTCCTGAGGATGGCGGTGTGGTCTATTACGTCACAGGTGGCGGTGGGGCTTCTCTGTACCCTGTGACCGACGACTGGTTCACGGCCTACAGCGCCAGCCGCTATCACTTCTTGAGAGTAGAGGTCAATGCCTGTCGGCTGCACCTGGATGCGATCGACACCACTGGCGATGTCTTCGATAGCTATGAAATCGACCGCTGCTATAAGATCTACCTGCCAATCGTTACTCGTTAATCCGGCTTGCACACCCGCCTGATTAACCCCAGTCGGGGCGCGAGCCACAGCTCTCGTCGTCTGAAAAAACAACTCAAGGGGACCAGCCCTGCAGGCCTGCTGGCCGTATTTTGCTCATATATGATATACTGGATATAAATCAAACACCCCTCGTCATTGAGGGGTGTTCCCAGACCAGGCGAGTGCTCACTCGCCGTGGCAGCAGTATAGTACCATGAGCGCGTCGCCTGGTCAAATGGGCAATGGTTTGTCGATTTGTCCCATTCGACTTCCCACCAGTGACAGACTAAGGTTTTTGCTGTACAAAACATAACGCGGCCAAGCCGCAACCGAATTTTTGACTGACGAACGGAAAGGAACACGGACAAAGTGATATAGAGGAATTCAAGGAGGAAGTATGAAGCCGTTTCGGGAGCACGTTGCCATCTCTATTGACGGCGGTGGAATCAAGGGGGTGATGGTTACTCGCGCCCTGGCCATCCTGGAGGACCACCTGGGACAATCGGTTCATGACATCTTCCGGGTGGCGGCTGGCACCTCGACCGGCGCCATCATCTCGGCCGGCATCGGCGTCGGGCTGAGCGGCGCCCAGATGCACCAACTCTATACTGAATTGGGCGAGTCGGTCTTCCGCGGGCGCTGGCGTAACCGATTGTGGCCGCTCACCCGCTACCGCCATCCCCACGGCCCGCTGCAAGCCGCCCTCAAGCAGTACCTGGGCGAAATAGCTTTGGGCGAGTTCTGGTCGGCTGATCCGCCCACCGATATCGTCATTACCGCCTTCGACCTGGTGACCAACCGCACCCGTTTCATCAAGCCCTGGAAGGAGGAATATGCCAACTGGCCGGTGGTCAAGGCGGTGCTGGCATCCAGTTCGGTACCCACTTACTTCCCGGTGGTCGAGGGTCGCTATGTGGACGGCGGCGTAGGCGCTTATGCCAACCCCTGCTACCTGGCCGCCTACGAGATCTGCTACTGCCTGGATTGGGATCTAGCCGGGACGACGCTCATCAGCCTGGGCACGGGCCGCGATCCACACCATCTCCGACCAGGAGAAGCCGAGCGCCTCTGGGCCTGGCAATGGCTGGGGCCGGTGCTGGGCGCTTTCCTTCAATCCGCCGACGACCAGCAGGTGCATCTGGTAGATACCTTCTTCGAGCAACTCGATTTCCGCCGTTTTCAGGTAGACCTGCGCCAGCCCATCCAAATGGACGATCCGCACCAAATATCTCAACTCACTGCCTACGGGGAAGAGTTAGGGCGCAAGATCCTCAACGACGAGACCGACCGGGTGCTGGACGTCAAGGCCACCCAGGCGCTACAGCACCTGTAGCGCCGGCCAGATTTGCATCTCGGATCGGTATTATCAACTGAGAAAGGCGACCACCTCCGGCTTCCTCGCCGCGGTGATATTGTGGTGTGGGATTGAACTGAGCGCAGGCACGGGTGCCGCTCACTTTGTGCAGGAGGGTAGACCGCTCACCCAGGCAGTCCCAACAGTCGGAGCATATGTGATGCAGGTCAGGAATCTCGAATACAAGTCCGTTATTACCCAACTCTTTGATAAAGCAGCCTTTGTTGCGGAGGTTGGTATTCAACTGGTCGACCTGGGGCCCGGATGGTGTGAGACACAACTGATTGTCAAGCCGAAGCATCTGCAGCAGAACGCTTTCATTCATGCGGGCGTTCAGGCGACAATGGCAGACCACACGGCTGGTGCGGCAGCTTCGACATTAATCGGTGAAGACGAATTTGTGCTGACCGTCGAGTTCAAGGTAAACTTCCTTAGGGCCGCGCAAGGGGAGCGATTGCGATGTAGAGCAGAAGTGTTGAAGCCAGGGAGGACGTTCACTGTCGTCGAGTCAGAGGTCTTTGCACTGGCCGAGGACAAATCGGCAATGGTAGCAAAAGCGATGGTTACGTTGGCTGTGCTGGAACAAACGAAACGAGAGATAAAATAACTCAGGAATGGAGAATTTCGTGATCAGTGGCTTTTTCGAGGATTATGCGCCGGACGAACCGCTCAGCTACTATATGCCTACGTTCATTGCTACGCGGGC
>JAHELX010000284.1 GCA_024643945.1 Anaerolineales bacterium | reverse complement strand
GCGCGAGAGCTCTTCCCCAACCCCTCTCCTGCCAGGAGAGGGGCGAAGGGGTGAGGTCGAGGTACGTGGCTATCGCAGTGGCTACCTGCCGCGCCAACGCCGCGAGATCGAGCGTGGTCTACGCGAAGGGACGGTACGTTCGGTGATCGCCACCAACGCCCTCGAGCTGGGGATAGACATCGGCGGCATGGGCGCGGCCGTGCTGGCTGGATACCCGGGCACCATCGCCGGCACGTGGCAGCAGGCCGGGCGGGCTGGACGCCAACCTGCAGCTACCCGGGAGGGAAACGATGCGTCGTTGGCAACCCTGGTCACGTCAGCCAATCCGTTAGATCAATTCCTGGCCCGGCACCCTGATTATTTTTTCGGCCGCTCCCCCGAGCGGGCCCTCATTAACCCCGATAACCTTCTCATCTTGCTGGGGCATCTGCGCTGTGCTGCCTTTGAGCTGCCGTTCCAGGGCGGAGAAAGTTTTGGCCGTGTCGAAGGGATGCGTGTGGCGGAATTCCTCCAGTTCTTACAAGAGGCCGGGGTCCTGCACCGATCGGGGGATAAATTCTTCTGGATGGCGGATCACTATCCGGCCGGAGATGTCTCGCTGCGTACTGCCTCAACCGAGGCTGTGGTGCTGCAGGTGCCGGACGGCGATGAATACACCACCATCGGCCAGGTAGACCACGCCAGCGCACACTGGATGGTGCACCCCGGAGCTGTCTATTTGCATGAGGGGACAGCGTACCTGGTGCAAGGGCTCGATCTGGCACAACACATCGCGCAGTTGCAAGCAGTGGATTTGGATTATTACACCCAACCTCGCAGTGAAACCACGGTGCAGCTTTTGGAGAAATTAGGCGAAATCGAGGCGCGTGGTGCCATCAAGGCCTACGGCGAAATTGCCGTGACCACCCAGGTGACCGGTTTTCGTAAGCTCAAATGGTTCACGCACGAGCAACTTGGCATGGGCGAGGTCTCTCTGCCGCCGACCGAACTGATGACGACCGGGTATTGGCTGGCACTGAAGGATGAGACGGTGGCACACTTGCGCGATCAGGGATTATGGACCAATGATCCCAACGATTACGGGCCCAATTGGCCGGCGCAGCGCGACCAGGCACGGGCGCGCGACGGCTATCGTTGCCAAAACTGCGGCGCGCCGGAGCAAGGCCGGGCCCACCACGTCCATCACAAAATTCCTTTCCGTGGTTTTGCCTCATACCTGCAAGCGAACCAAATCGACAACCTGGTGACTCTTTGCTCACCTTGTCACCGCCGTGCCGAATTGGGAGTGCGTATGCGGAGCGGGCTGGCCGGCCTGGCCTCCGTATTGGCTCATCTCTCGCCACTCTTTTTGATGTGCGACGCGCGCGACGTGGGCGTGCACTCCGATCCGCAATCACCGCTGGCTGATGGGCGACCCACAGTGGTAATTTATGACCACGTGCCGGCCGGGATTGGATTCAGCGAGCGCTTGTTTGAAATCCACGATGAACTGATGGGCCGGGCTTATGAATTGGTTGCGGCCTGTGCGTGCGTCGATGGCTGTCCCTCGTGTGTTGGCCCTGCTGGGGAAGACGGCCTTGGCGGCAAGAGAGAAACATTGGCAATTCTGGAGGTCTTGTCAATCCGTCAGCAGAATCAGTTGGAATTGTAATGGTTTCACTCTCTGACAAACTCAAATCACTGGGCGTGAAGGTCGGCGCACGCGATTTGCCGCCGCCGCGTCCGCGTATCCCTTATCCCATCGACCACATCGTCCCGGGTCGTTTTCAGGAAACGTCCCAGGGTGAGGTTTTCCTCGTCGAAAGGCAGTATCCGCTTGAGCATCGGCAGGGGCGGGCCTCGCTGCGCATCGTCGCATCCCTGCAAGTCATCGCTGAGTGGGCGCGCGAGCCGCGCCTCGCCGGGGTTGCACCGGGCACATTTGCCTTTCTCGATACCGAAACCACGGGATTGTCAGGCGGTACAGGCACCTATGCCTTTTTGGTCGGGGTCGGTCGCTACGCGGGTGAAGTATTTCAACTGGCCCAATTTTTCATGCGTGATCCGATGGAAGAGCCAGCGCTGCTGGCTGCGCTGGCCGAATTTCTTCAACCTTGCCAGGCGCTGGTAACGTTTAACGGCAAAGCATTTGACGTCCCGCTTTTGAATGCACGCTACGTCACCAATGGTGAAATGCCTCTACTGGCATCTGCAGCCCATCTGGATCTTTTACCATTAGCGCGGCGATTATGGCGTGACCGTCTCTCCAGCCGTGCCCTTGGCTCTCTCGAAGAGCACATCTTGGATGCAGTCCGAACCGAGGAGGATGTCCCTGGTTGGGTGATCCCCAGTTTGTATTTTGACTACTTGCGGAGCGGTGACGCGCGGCCTCTCAAGAGCGTCTTTTATCACAACGCGATGGACGTGCTTTCGCTGGCTGCCCTCTTGAGCCATGTCTCGGAACTGCTCGGCGACCCGCTTGGTGGGGCCGTCGAACACGCTCTAGACCTGATAGCGATGGGAAAACTGTTCGAGGATCTGGGTCATCTCAAGACGGCTACGGGGTTATACGAATGCGGGTTATCGCACAATCTGCCGGAGGAGGCGTATTGGGAGGCGGTGCGGCGGCTGTCGTTTGCGCACAAGCGGCAGGGAAACTTTCCGGCGGCAATTGCTTTATGGCGCCAGGCGGCACATAGTGGCCACATTTACGCGCACGTGGAATTAGCTAAGTTTTACGAACACAAAGCGCGCGACTATCGCGAAGCAGCGCAGTGGACCCAGGCCGCCATCGCCCTCGTCAGCGCGCCCGATTTTCCGCGTCCTGAGCGCCATCAATGGCTGGCTGACTTGGAATATCGCCGGGCGCGCCTGCAGCGAAAATGTTGACGGTTGTTAAAAACCAATTTGCTCCCCCGATTCAGCCGTGTTACAATGAGTTGAAGTCTCGAAGATAAAGGTGGCTCAGTTAGAAACTGATGCGAAATTCGACACGAGTTGCCCTGGTGCTTCTGGCAACACTGATGATCTTTAGCTTGGGTGCAGGCGCCGGATATGGCGCTCATTGGTACCTTACCAGGAACAGCCCTACGCCCGAAGAAGCCAGCCAGTTTCGGTTGTATTGGGAGGTATGGCACATCATCCAAGACAAGTTCTACGGTGACATTCCCGAAGACTCTGTTCCCGTCTACGGCGCGATCCGCGGCGCCCTGAGCACGCTGCAGGACCCCTATACGATCTTTGTCGAACCGCAGCCCCGGGCGTTGGAAAAAGCAGAACTGGAAGGCCAGTTTGGAGGCATTGGCGCTTACATAACCCGGGGACAGGCGGGGGAAGTCATTCTCACGCCTATGGTCGACTCGCCAGCCGAGCAGGCTGGGGTGCAAGAAGGAGACGTGGTGCTCCGGGTAGACGACACGCCTGTCACGCCCGAGATGACATCCGACCAGGTCGTTTTGCTCATCCGGGGTGAAGTGGGCACCCAGGTCGTGCTTACCCTGCAGCGGGTTGGGGTAGCTGATCCGATGGTTGTGACCGTTACTCGCAAGAATATCGAGACTCCTTCGGTAGAATGGAGGACCCTGGATCAGGACCCTGCCATTGGCTACATCCGCATCCGGCTCTTTACCGAGCGGACTGGCCGTGAACTGGAACGTGCCCTCCAGGACTTGAGGGAGGCAGGTATCACGAGTCTGATACTGGATCTGCGCGACAATGGCGGCGGATTGCTGGATGCTGCGGTAGATGTGACCAGCCAGTTTTTGCGTGAAGGGGTCGTGCTCTACGAGGATCGACGTGACGAGTCGGAGAAGTTTTACTCGGTGAAAAAGGGGGGGCTGGCTCTCGATTTGCCTTTGGTGGTGTTGGTGAATGGCGGCACGGCCAGCGCGTCGGAGATCGTGGCCGGAGCGTTGCAGGATCACGGACGTGGATCTCTCATCGGCGAAAAAACTTTTGGCAAGGGTTCGGTGCAATTGGTGTACGATCTGACAGATCAGTCGTCGTTGCATGTGACAGTCGCCCGCTGGCTGACCCCCAGCCAGCATCGTATTGACGGAGAGGGACTCAAGCCCGACCTCGAAGTCATTCCGACCGAGGAGGATCGGGCGGGCGGTACAGATCCTCAATTGGAGCGGGCAGTTGCTTATCTGCAAGAGGAAGAGCAGTAGTGGGCGCAATAGCGATAGAGAGGTGGGAAGGATATGGGTGATTTCATTAAGGTGATAATCAAGTTAATGGCGATGGTGGTGCTGGCAGTAGCGGTGGTCTTCGGGGCGTTTAGTGCTGGTTATGTCTCGGGATCGACGCAGTCATTGGTGGGGGAGCCAGCCGTGGCAGCGCCCACCGCTCTCCAATCGCCCCAGGTCGGCGCCGGTGACCAGGCTGTGCCGCCAGAGTTCCACGTGTTTTGGGAGGCCTGGAATTTTGTTGAAGAGAACTTCTATGGGGACGTGCCCGCTGAGCCTGATCGGGTCTACGGCGCAATCCGGGGGATGGTCAATAGCTACGGCGACGAAAATACCGCTTTTATCGAACCGAACCGGGCGGCCATTTTTCGGGAGGACGTGAGCGGCAGCTTTGAGGGCATCGGCGCTGCGGTCCGTATGGATGAGATGGGGCGCTTGGTCATCGCTGAGCCTTTTGCAGGTCAGCCGGCGGCTGAGGCGGGCCTAAAGCGGGGCGATGTCGTGCTGGCGGTGGATGGCACGTCTCTGCAAGGATTGAGTCTCTACGAGGCCATTGGCCTGATTCGTGGGCCAGCGGGGATGACCGTGGTGCTGACTGTTTTCCGTGATGGCGTTGACGAGCCGTTCGACGTATCCGTTGTACGCGCTCGCATCGAAATCGAGGTCGTCGAGTCCGATAGACTGGAAGGCGACATTGGCTATGTCCGCCTCACCGACTTCAGCCGCGGTGCCGCGGGCAAGGTGGCTGAGGCTATCAAGACTCTGGAAGCAGATGGTCCGTTGACTGGGCTCATCTTTGACTTGCGTGACAATCCCGGCGGCCTGCTCGATGAGTCGATCTTCGTCAGCAGCCAATTCGTCGACCAGGGCGTGATCACCATCGAGCGGCTGAAGGGTGGCAAAGAGCAGCCCTACGAAGCACAACCGGGTGGGGTGGCCCTTGATGTGCCACTGGTGGTGCTGGTCAACCGGGGCAGCGCCAGTGCGTCCGAGATCGTGGCTGGCGCCATTCAGGAGAATGGCCGCGGCACCATATTGGGCGAGCAAACCTTTGGCAAGGGGACCGTCCAGATCCCCCACACCCTGTCCGATGGCTCTGAACTGCGTGTGACGATTGCCGAATGGCTCACTCCCAGCGGCAAGCAAATCAAGGGCGAGGGCATTGTGCCCGACGTCTACGTGGAGCGCACTCAGGAAGATTTCGTCGACGGGCGCGACCCGCAGTTAGAGCGGGCGGTTGAATCTCTGTTGGGGACAAATTGAGCGCCGACGCTGTTAAAACGATCGCCACCAATCGCAAAGCTCGCCACGACTACTTCGTCGAAGAAACCTATGAGGCAGGTCTGGTATTGACTGGCTCTGAGATCAAATCCATCCGTGCCGGCCATGTGAACCTGCGCGATAGCTTTGCCGTGGTCAAAGAAGGCGAACTGTGGTTGATGAATGCCCACATCGCCCCCTACGATCAAGCGACGTACGCCAATCACGAGCCGCGCCAGCCGCGCAAGCTGCTGATGCACCGACGTGAAATCAATCGCATTGCTGGCAAGTTACAGGAGAAGGGCTTCACTCTGGTCCCGCTGCGACTCTATCTAAAGAACAACCTGGCCAAAGTGGAGTTGGGTCTGGGCCGGGGTAAAAAACAGTACGACAAACGGGCCGCCCTGCGCGAAAAAGAAACACGCCGCGAGATAGATCGCGTGGTTGCCCGTCACTGGAAGGAGAGATAATGGCTGGGCCAATCCTGGTCGATGGCGTGCCGATGCGTTCCATCCGGCAGATTAACGCTCTGCCGGAGGAGCAGAAGATGGCCGTTTACCAGAGGCTCATCCCGGATGACCTGTTGGCTCAGTTTGGGATTGAGCCCATTGCCTGGACCAGCGCCGAGGGGGTGAAGCTTGTGCATCTGGAAGCCAACCCAGGTAGCGGCTTTCTGCGTATCCGGGTTCTCCCTTTCCCTGGCTTTCCAGACCCACTCTTCCAATTTGAGCTGGGCGATACCGGCAATCATCAGCTTGAAGTGTTGCTCGTCATTATCAATGACCCCTCCAGTGAGCGTTTTAACGTAGATCGGGATTGGGCAGACGAGCCGACCAAATTTGGCCTGATGCGGCGCAACCTGGAGGAGGAGGAGCGAGCCATGAAGGCGGGTCTGGCCCCCGGCCAGATTCGGCGTGGCCTCCACCAAATGCGCCGCCAGCAGAAATTGGTGGAAAACTTTGCCGCAGCCCTCGGGCACGAGATCTATCTGGCCAACCCGTTGGGCTATCACAACGCCATCTTTCTGGAATGGCAGGGGTTCAACTACATCCGTGGCCGGCGCAAGATGGATTGGATTCACCGCGAATTTGAGCCTGGCGGCGAACTCTTCGAAAAGCTCGATAGGTCCACCCCATTTCGACAACCCGAAATGGCGCATACGGTACGCGGCCGCAGTTGGGCCATCCACGATGGAATTCTGGGAGAGCCCTGGCCAGGGCTGGAAGTGGGAATGTTCAAGCGGCTGTACCATCACGCTGGCGTGTGTACTTTCCCGGACGCGGTGTATTGAGCGTTTCATCGCTGTGTTAGTACTACAACCTCACATATCATTCTGGCGCACCGGCACAGGTGAGGTTGGGCCGAAGGGAATCTCGTTTCGGGCCGAAGTGAGGTTGCAGTATTAGGCAACGACGGGCTTCGTAGGGGGAGTCTATGCTCCGACGTATTCTCACCAATCAACAAGAGGAACTCCTGGCCGACGAGCGCCGCTGGCTGAGTGACCTGCGGGTTGCCCTGGCCCGGTTCGACGTAACACCTGACGACCGGACTACCCTCGATCGCTCCATCCACCAGCTCGACGAGCTTTTTTTGTTAGTCGTCGTCGGCGAATTCAACTCCGGCAAGAGTGCTTTTATCAACGCCTTGCTCGGCCAGCCGGTGCTGGAGGAGGGGGTCACGCCCACCACCACTCGCATCAATTTGCTTAAGCATGGCCCTACGACTGAGCGGACTATTGCCGAGTCTTACATTGACGTAATAACTGCTCCCATGGAGTTGCTGCGGGAGATTAACATCGTAGACACGCCTGGCACCAACGCCATCCAACGCGAGCACGAGGCCATCACCCAGGAATTCGTCCCGCGCTCCGATATGGTGCTCTTTGTGACCTCCGCCGATCGTCCCTTCACCGAGAGTGAGCGTGTGTTCCTGCAACGTATTCGTGACTGGGGCAAAAAGGTAGTGGTTATCGTCAATAAGATTGACATTCTGGAGACGCCCGAAGATGTCGCTCGTATCGAAACCTTCATCGCCGATAATGCCCGCACGCTGTTGGGCTTTACGCCCGAGATTTTCCCGGTGTCAGCCCGGCAAGCCCTCCGGGCCAAGATAGGGAGGGATAGGGCCGGCCTGCTGGCTGCCAGCCGCTTCGAGGCGTTGGAGCGTTACATCGTCTCTACCCTGGACGAAGCGGAGCGTATCCGCCTCAAGCTGCTCAACCCTCTGGGCGTGGGTG
>JAHELX010000283.1 GCA_024643945.1 Anaerolineales bacterium | reverse complement strand
GCGTCAACGATCAGGCCGTCTAGCATAATCATCCAGGCCATAATGTTGTCGTCCATCTGGCTCGGCCGGTACCAATTCGGGTCCATCTGCATCATATTCAAGGCGTCGCGCACTGCTTTTGACTTGGCCGCCCCGGTGCCTTTCGCAACACCGAAGGCCGCACATAGCTCGGCAGCGCTCATGTAGGGGGTCTGACTCTTGTCGAACAGAAAATTCACAAACCCCAAGGCGTACACAATGCCGCATGCCCAGGAATTGACACGACCACTCAGCAGCGGGGAGGGACGCTTGCGGCATAAGGCGGCTGTTGCCTGGCGAGCCAACTGCGCGTATTCCTCGTCCAGGTGCTCCTTGCAAACCTTATCTGTGAGCGCCACGATGGCATCGAATATTTCCTGCATTTCCTTGGGTACTTTTTCCGACTTTTTGATTCCGGGCATCTTTCTCCTCCGCACTTCCAAATGAGCGATCCAGACCCCAGGGGTTTTTAGAAACCCCTGGGGTCTTCAATCGCCGCCGGGCGCAGCTCGGCGATCACCGGCAATTCAAAAAGATCGTTCCGCTAAATTTCTCTCATCTCGATGCATGGGGCAGGCTCTCCGGCACATCGGGCAGGCCAGTCAAAAGGATAACGTCGTAGCGGTGATTGAAGTAGGCCAGAAGGATAAACTCATTCCAATAGTTTCGGCTCAGGCCATACTTCATGAGAGACTCCAGGGCTGGATGGCTGTCGGCCGGCCCGGTTTCGCTCGACGCCGGCTGGCTGATGGGAAGGCCCGTTTTGGCCATGGTTCTGTTCAAGAAAGCAGTCCATTGTCTCTTGCCAGGCGCGATCAAATGGTAGGGCGTGGTGAAGACCAGGGAGTCATCGGAGCCGGCAACGGGGGGCGGCAGTATCCTGGCGTACCACAACTCGCCCGCCCGGCCCAGGTACCCGGCCGGAACCAGGCAGGTGTACCGCCGCTTAGAAATCAACTCCTGCAAATGGACGCGTTCCCCCTCTACCCCACCATGCGCGTAGATACCCATGCGAGAGTGCTGCATCAAGCGTATCGCTTCCAGGTAATCCGATGATATCCCCAGGTCAGGCCCGATGTCCAACAGACAGGTGCCGATGGTTTCCCGGTCTCGGCCAAAAGGTACGTCAAAAAACGCCCAGGTAGTAAAGTAGGTGGTAGTGAGCGGGCTAAGCGGCGGGCCATCGGGCATGTATTCGTCTTCGGCCCCGCCCACAATATCTGCGTATTCTCGCATCTCCGGCAAGGCCGACAACTCCTCGGCCAGGTATGATACCAGGTTCTGGGCCGCTATATACACCGCGTGACTGGGATGGTGATCCTGGAAGCGATGCGGGCTCTTGGCAGGTCCAAGCTCGCTCTCGACCTGGCGGACCAATTGTCGCAAGTGAGAAACCGGCGTGGCCCGGCGACTGGTCTGCGCTTTACGCAGTTGGCGTCTTAGTTTTTCAGAAATGTATCCCACGTTCTTCCGTTTGATGACTTTCAGGAGGGGACGACTTCGACGAGTTCTTTGGTAGATCGCGCATCCCCCTTTGGCTATCCAAGATCAAACAATCGGCGAATCCAGTCCATTGAGTTCGGTGGGAAGGGTTTGTAAAAGGTTATCAATTCCCTCTTTGTCTTTGATCTCAAAGCCCTTGGGAACCTGATGGTGCCCTAGCAGGGCGTAGAATACGTGCCTGTCGTCTTTGCCTTCTACCAATAGCAGGTATTCGTCAGCCATGATCAGCGCACCTCGATTTGCTCGCGGGTCACTACGCTCAATTCCTGTTCATCGAACAAGATGGCCACCACTTCGCCCGGCTCATCCTTCTTTTCGCGCAGGCTGATTAGCAGGCCTTCTTCCTGGGCGTCTTTCTGGCTTGCCTGTTGAAAAGCTTCGACGCAATCCCAACTGTGAGTGGTAGCCAAGACTTGCACGTTAAGCCGGCGCGCGACCTGGAAAATCAGTCGCCACAGGTCGGGCTGCACGGAGTAGTGCAAGCCACTATCAATTTCATCTATTAGCAGCATCCCATCCTGAGCGTTTGCCAGGGCCAGCGCAATCCCGAACAGGCGATTCATGCCTTCTCCCAGGCTGCGCAGGGGTAGAGGGTTGTCGAACTTCGCAATCTTGACCATCGGGATGCGTTCTCCGTCGCCTTCCTGGCTACCTACCAAGTTGACACGCTCAACACCGGAAGCGATGATATGCAGAGCAGTGAGCACGTCTTGTTCCAAACGGGTCAACGCAATCTTGTCCCACAATAGGTTAATCTGCTCCCTATCCAAACCATTTGCAGAGATACAGATGCGAGGGATCTCCTTGAGCTTCTTCAACTGGACAACACGGCTGATGTCAGGAATATCTATTTCAAGCGGATACTTCAATATCAGTTGCGGCCCGAGCTTAATATTAAGGCCGGGGATCAAGATGCCTACTGCGTCACGAGCCTCGGGCGGCAGCAATTGCAACTGTCGCTGTCCTTGCTGGTCAAATTGCTCTTTAAACCAGACCACATCAATAACGAGTGTATCGTCGGGGGAATTGACAGGCCCAATGTGGATAGGCTCAGATTGTTCTATCAGTTCCCTGCGCCCGTGGAACAGGTACCTGGTGCACTGACCTTTCGTGTCTCCCCCACTGCGAGTCGGGAGACGACCCGTCTCGTCCCGTGACTTCAAAAGTCTTTGCATCATAAATAGAGAGCCTCGACTGGCACAAAGCAACAGGGCTTCCAACAAACATGTCTTCCCGACGTTATTCTTTCCCACGATCAGGTTGACCCGGCCCAGACGTTCAATCTCTAGATGGCGGAACGCCCGGAAGTGGCGGATTTCAAGCGAGTCCAAGATAAGAGATTTTGTCATCGGTTCTCCCCCTTACTGATAGGCACCACAGCTATTGAACACCACCATAGAATCATCTATGGCAGGGGATGGGAACGAGAAGTCCTCACCAGGGCATTGTACCCCGCTCCCATAACTTTTGCCAGTCATAGTTCACGCTGGTAGCATCGAAGTCTGGCTCGCAGGTGAAGGGCCGGCGCAAGTAGCGCACCACGCAACCGATCAGCGTGCCCACCATAGGTGCAGCGTGCTGGGGTGGCCGTGGCGGATGGACTTCTCGCGGGCCGACTCTTTGTTGATGGCGTCCAGGGGCAGGGCGACTTCGATCAGTTTTTTGCGGACAGTCATCTCGATCTCCGCTTTTTCTTTTTGCGCCGTCTGGCAGGCGTGCGCCGCTTTCGCTTCTGTTCCCCGGCTTGCGCCCGCTCGGCACGCAGGCTTTCCAGGCGGTCGAGCACATGCTCTCGATCCTCCAGGCCGAGGCGGTCCAACGCCCGCTGTAAAATCGCCTCCGCCCGGTCGTACTCCTTGGGGCTGTCGTGGAACAGCCAGTACATATCCGACCAGTTGATGTACCCCCAAGCCCAGTCGGGGTTGGCCTGGATGAGAGTTTCGAACTTGGCCTCGGCGGTCTCGATCTCGCCCAGTCTCCAGTAGGATTCGGCCTCCGCCCGCAGGAAGTTCCCCCGGATTGGCCAATCTATATCAGACAAAGCCTCCAAAAACTCCCGGCAGTAACGGTTGCGCAGCCGATGATATTTGGGGTCACGTACGCCGGCGTTTTCCAGTTCCATTTCGAAGTCCTGGCACCAGTTGAAGATAAACTGTGAGCCCTGAAAATCGCGCTCGAGCGCCTCCAAGGTGTTCCGCTCGGGCGTCACTTTGTCCCTGAGCCACTCCCACACCTGCCACCAGGCGTCACAAGCTTCAGCCGTGCGGTCTGCCTCCAGCAGTTCATACCCCTCTTGCATGCGCTCGTCGATCTGCTCAAAGGAGATGCGATCCGGGATCAAGCGCTTCCAGAGGACGATGGCCGCCATCCAGACGAAGTCCTCATCGTAGCGCCCTTCAGGCTGAAGGGTATATTGCGCGTACCACTCTTTCGCCAGCCGTTGCGCTGATTCATGCCGCCGGGCTGCCATCCGGTAGTCTTCAGGGGTCACGCTGACACCCAGCCGATTGAGGCGGGCGAAGATTTCGTCGGTGGACATGGGTTCGATCTTCTCGAAGGTCCACCCCTCCTCAATCCTTTTCAGCAATTTCCGCCGAAAGTTCGGATCACTGAATAGGTCGTCCAGGCTTCTCGACACAGCTACCTCTTCCTTTAAATTTCGGGTCTACGCAGATTAGTGGGGTAAATGAGCGACTCAAGTCACCGGAAGAGATCATGTCATTCTGCCTGCACCTGGTGCCGCACCCCCCCGGCCCGCTGCCCCGTCCCGCGCCAGGCGCGAGCGGGGTCGCGGGAGCGCGAGCCACCTGCCCGTCCTGGCTCCGCCACGCGGGCCAGGGTGCCGCGCCGACAGGTGCAGGCGGGACGGGCAGGTGCAGGCAGAATGACGTACTGCGAACACCCCACTATTTTGCGTAGAGCCAGAATTATCCAGCCAAGGGATCGGGGCGCAAAGTCCTTACCAGGGCATTGTACCCCGCTCCCACAACTTCTGCCAATCATAATTCACGCTGGTGGCGTCAAAATCGGGCTCTCGCGTGAAGGGCCGGCGCAGGTAGCGTACCACGCAACCGGTCGGCGCGCCGTAGGCCTCCCGCCGCTCGCGGGTGACGAAGGCATCTCCAACGGGGAAGTCCTCGGCGGGCGGCACCTCCACCAGGGCTAGCATCCAGTCGTCGGGCTTGTTGAAAGCGGTCAGGATCTCGTTCTTGGTCATGGTGACGGTGGGCGCACCTCGGATGCGGCCCTTGACCTCGATGAAGCGCAATTTATCCCTCCCGTTGCATTCGGCCGGAATCAGGGACTCGACATCGTAGCCCATGTTATCCTCGCTCACGTCGCGAGGTAGGTGGCCCAGCCCCTGCTCGGTGGCTATGATGGCAACCATTCAGGGAACCGGCGGCAAAAGACCCAGCAGAGCTTGCTCGAATGTGTCTGCCTCTCCATACTTCAGCGTCGCCCGCCGTAAATCCAGCCGCTCCTCCAAAACCCACAGCGCCGGCTGGTAGGCAGCCCAGTTCCCGGCAAAGCCCTCCGACTCCAGGAAGACCAAGGCCGGGTCGTCCGTAAAGCCCTCCAGGTCAATCTGGGGGGAGAGGTGCGCTTGCCACCAGATCCAGACGATGAGGGGGAAGGCTTCACGCGGGACAGGGAGCGGGGCGGTAAACTGGTAGTCGCCCGGCCGCTCGCCGGGACTCAGGACGCCAAAATACTGCAACGTACGCAGGAAGGCGCTGACGGCGTTGGTCACCACCTTGCGCTCGCCGAAACGGGCCACCACGTGCCGCCGCAGCTCGCCACTGGTCAGCGGGTCGGCCGGCGCATGGCGGCGGGTGATGAAGCGGCTGGCCTCCTGGGCCACCTCGTTCTGGGCAATCAGGTGGGCCAGGTAGGCGGGGGCCAGGATACTGGCCGGATAGGCCCGAGCATAGGCGACCCACACATCCCGGGAAACAGTGCGGCGCGACTGACTATGGCCTGCCGTGGCCACGAAATAACGCAGGATGACGGTCAGGCTGTTGCGGCGGGTCTTCTCGCCACCCAACTCCTGCATAGTCTGTGAGATTGCAGCTTCCACCAGCTCGCTAACGGGCTGCGCTGGCCGCCACAGGTGGTGGACGTCGTGGATCCACTCGGGCTTGACGGGAAAATCTAGTCCGATCATAAGCATCTCAATGTTAGAGCGCATTTGAAAAATGCTGATAGGGCCGCACCGCCGTGGAACAGGCGGTGCGGGGTCAGGCGCAAACCTTGAGGATTCTGAACCAGCACCGGCTCTTCTCCCGCCCACGGTCCCCTGCACAGGGGAAAGGGACTCCTGTGGGGCAGGCCGGTGCGTCCTGCCAGATACACCGAAACCCGAATTTTCAAATGCCCTCTTAGAAGCTATGGTGAGAATTCACCACGGAGACACGGAGAACACTGAGGTTTTCTGATTTTTCTCCGTGTCCTCCCTGGCTTTCCGCCAGGACAGGCCGTGTCTCCGTGGTTAACCTGTCACCTCGACGAAGGGGACCACCAACTCTTCCAACGACAGACCCCCGTGCGAGATTTGGGTGGCCCCGTTGGGAGCAAAGAGCTGGTTGCCTGGAAGATAGACGGGATGCACGTCAGGCGGCAGGGCTTTGGTGCGGAATACTCGCAGGCCGTGCTTCGCCGCGTACTCCTGGGCCAGTTCGGCTTTGTCGAAGATAGCCACCCGGCGGGCGTAGGTCTCGATCAGTGCCTTAGGCGGGGCCAGGCCACTCCCCACGCCGGCGATGTTGCCGTGGTCGGCAGTCAGGAAGAGGCGATAGTCATGCTTCAGGAGCAGATCGAAGAGCTCATCCAGGCGGCCGTTTTCCAGGTGGCCGCGCAGGGCGCTGTAGTACACGCGCTTGTCGGCTTCGGGCGGCATGCCCTTGACGGCGTGCATCACGTCGTCAAAGAGGTTGACCAGCACGCCCAGACGACAATTTTTGCCCTCGACGATGGCGCGCACCGCGTCCAGACCCTTACCGCTCACCTGCACGGCGGCGTGGGCCACGCGCCGGGCCGGGACATCGTGATTGACCCAGTAGGCTCGCCAGCGTTCGCCGTCCTGGTCGGTGCGGTTCAGGGTCTCGGCGAAAGCCGTCGGCGGCCGGCCGGCGAAGAGGGCCTGGCGAGAGATGGGCGTGACTCCAGGCGCCAGAGCGTAAGTCCGGTTTTCGTGGAAGGACAGACCGGGCAAAGCCGACGCCAGGTAGTCGCGCAGCAGGAACCACTGGTCCAGGGCGAGCCCGTCGCAGCAGACCAGGGCCAGGCGCTCGTCCCGCCCCACTTGCTGGTAGAGCCAACTGTTTACGGCCGTCAGGCACATGGGCCCCTTGTTGTCCTGGTAATAGTCCACGGCACTGTAACGCGCCTGAACGAAGGCCCAGAAGTGGTCGTCCAGCGTCTCCCGGGCGGCGGCCAGGGCGGGCTGGACCCGGGCGTAGGCCTCGGCCGGCAGGTTATTGGCCTGGTAGACGACCTCGGACCACCCGGCGGCCAGGTTGAGCCAGTCACGCAGGTCGGTCTTACCAGCGGGGAGGGTGGTTTCGTCCATGGCTTGAAAGCGAGCCAGGCGCGCCTTGAGGTTGTATAGCGACTGCTCGACGCTTTCCTTGAGGGCAACCTCTGTTGCGCCCTTCCCCACCGAAGCCAGGCCGATAGCCAGCCACTCGTGGTTGGGGGACAACTCCACCGGGGCGGGGGCTCGCTCCACCAGGCCCTCAGCGAAGAGATAGCCCAGCAAAGGGCGCAGACGAGGGTCGGCGAAGTCGATACCAAACCCCAAGGGTCTTTGAGACCCTTGGGGTCTTTTTACGTAAGTCGCCCACTCTTCGCTCAGCCAGGCGTAAAAGGCGTTGGGATCGGTTAAGAACTCGGGGCGCAGACCGGCCGGAGCCACACCAGGCAGCAGCTTTTGCAGCACGTAGTCCTCCAGGGCGGGCGGCAATTCCCGGGCGCTATAGTGTTTGTGGATGAGGAACTCCAACCAGCGGGCGGGGTCGCCCGCGCCGGCCGGGTCCAGGCCGAAGACGACGCGCAGGATGAACTCGATGGTCGCCCGCTCGCCGCGCGGCATCTCATGGCGGGCGACGAGCTGTTGGTGGGCGGGGTAGAGGTCGGCGTAGTAGGCGTTGTCCA
>JAHELX010000282.1 GCA_024643945.1 Anaerolineales bacterium | reverse complement strand
CCCGCCCACGTGCTGATTTTTAATCGTCGCCAGGACATCCAACGACGGCTGTGTGCCAGCGAAAGCTAACATCAATTTTTGGCCGACGGCCTGCTCTATGGTCCATGTCATGAGTCAATACTCCAGATCAAAGCGCAGCTTCTCTTAGTGCCCCATCAAAGTGATTTTGATAAGTTAGATTCGGCCTCATGGGCATAATCTGTATCATATCATAATCCCTGTGATGGGGTATCAGCCTTTCACCGCGCCGCTCAGGCCGCGAATGAATTGCCGCTGCAGCGCGATGAAAAAGATCATGATCGGGATGACGGTCATGGTGACGCCCGCGGCGGTGCCGCGAAAATCGGACGAGAACATGCCTTGCAGGGCCGCCAACCCGACGGGTAAGGTCTTATTCGCCATCGTGGGCAGCATCAGCGAGGGCCACAGAAAATCATTCCACGAAACGACGAAGGTGAAGATGGCGACGGTGGCGAGCGAGGGGCGAACGACCGGCAGCAAGACACCCCACCAGATGCGCAGCTCGCTGGCGCCATCCATTTTCGCGGCATCGATTAAATCGTCGGGCACGCCCTTGAACGCCTGCCGCAGTAGAAAGATGTTGAACACGCTCGCCATGTTCGGCAGGATCAAGGCATGCAGCGCGTCGTAATAGTGAAAGACCTTGACGGCGAGGACAAAGCTGGGGATGTAGGTGAGCTGGACCGGCACAATGAGCGTCGCCAGGAGGAAGTAGAAAATCGCATCGCGTCCTGGGAATTTCATCTTGGCAAAGGGATAGGCCGCCAGCGAAGTGATCAGCACGCTTAATCCGGTCGTGCCCACCGCCACAACGATACTATTCAAGAAAAAGTTACCGACTGGCAATTGATTCCATACCCTGATAAAGTTGTCAAAGGTCGGATCGTGGGGAATGAGCTGCGGCGGCGTGGAATAGACCGCATCCGTGGGCCCTTTAAACGCAGTCAGAAATATCCAGAGGAAAGGAAAAACCGTCCCCAGGCTAAAGAGCAAGAGCAGGATGTACCAAAAAGAATTCTCCCAGATTTTGTGGCGCGCCGCGCCGGCGCGGATCGTCGTAGTTTGCATTTGTGCCATCAGTCTGTCCCCAAGCCTCGTTCTTGCAGGCGAATGTTCACAATTGAAAACGCCAGTGTAATGACCAGCAGTACCAGGGCGACCGCCGACGCATATCCTGCATGGGTGAGTCTGAACGCCTCTCTCCAGAGGAAAAACACCATCGTCACACCACTATCCAGGACACCTCCGCTGCGCAGGGTGAGTACATAAATCTCATCGAACACTTTGAGCGCGGCCAGACTCGATATCACGGCGACGAAGGTGACCTGCGGACGCAGGCCGGGCAAACTGACGTACCAATGCTTCTGCCAGTTGTTGCAGCCATCAATCAGCGCTGCATCATACAACTCTTCCGGAATGTTCTGCAACCCTGCCAGAAAGATCACCATGTAATAGCCCACACCCATCCAGATGGTCAGCAGCATGGCAATCGGCAAAGTGAAGCCAGGTTCACTCAGCCATTGGATTGGCTCTTTGAGGACACCCGTCCAGATAAGAAGGCCATTAAGCAGTCCGCCCTGAGTGTCAAACAACCAGCGCCAGGTGATGCCGACGGCAATGCTGCCGCTGACGGCAGGGAGATAGTACAGCGCGCGAAAGATGTGGATGCCGGGCAGGTTACGATTGACGACGATAGCGAGTAGGATGGAAAGGAAGATCAGAGTCGGCGTCACAATCAAGTAAATCAATGAATGGCGCAATGCCAGCCAAAAAGTCGAGTCTTGTACCAGGTGTTGATAGTTCTGCAATCCGACCCACTGTGGTGGGGTCACGATGTCGTAGTCGGTAAAGCTATAGTAGACGACAGCCACAATTGGGTACAAAACAAAGACGGCGATCACGAGCAGGGCGGGCGTGAGAAAAAGGTATGGCGTGATAGAAAACTTTTTGGTCATGAGGGGTCTCCGCCTGAGCCAGCCCTCTCCCGTTGAGGGAGAGGGCTGGAGTGGGGGTAGGATCAGGCTTACTGCCCAATCAAGGCGTTCGCCTCGGCGACAGCGTCAGACAGGGCTTGCTGGGCTGGAACATCGCTGTACAGAGCCGATTCAACCGCCTTTCTGACAATCTCGTTGACATCTGCAGGTTGTGAGTACTCGGGCACGATGTCAGCTTGCTTGGAGATAATCTCCTTGGCGATGGGGCGGACCTCTTCTTCAATAGCGACCGGCTTTTCGGTAAAGAAGGGATCATCATAAGAAGCCGGGGTCGACGGGTAGATGCCTACGATCTTGGAGAACTCGAGCTGGCTGCGCGGATTGGTCATGAACACGGCCAGTGCCAGCGCGGCCTTGGGGTACTTGGTGTCCGCTTTCACCGACATGGCCATGGAGGTCGGATTTAAGGCGCCCGATTTGCCCACTGGCGCCGGCACGGCGGTGAGATAACCGTACAGCCCGGGGTTGTTCTCGCGCACTATGCGGATGAGCTGCGGCCCCGTCTGATAGAAGGCGGCCTTGCCCGAGGTGAATAGTTCGAGCCCGACGCGGTCCTCGGCCAATAGGGGCGCCCGGTCCAGGGTTCCGGCTTTGACCATGTCCACGTACATTTGCAGCCAGGCGACGCCTTCCGGTGAGTCGAAGGTGAATTTCTTTGTATCCGTGTCGTATATCTGGACGCCACCCTGGTAGGCCATATCCCTGAGGATGTCGGTGTAGGCGATGCGCAGGTCACACAGGGTGCCCGTCTTGTCCTTGATGGTCTGGCAAAGCGCCGGGATAGCATCGAAGTCCTTCGGGAAATCCTCGACCTTCAAACCCGTGTCGCTGTAGATCTTGGTGTTGATGAGCTCAACGGCGATCGCCTGATACCACGGCACCTGGTAGCTCTTGCCGTCGACCAACTGCAAGTTGAACAAGCCGGGGTAGTACTGGTCAATCACGTCCTGGGGCAGATTATCGCTCATGCTGAGCAGCAGGTCCTTTTGCGCGAATTCGCGTACCCATCCCTCCGTGTCGGACAGGTTGGCGACATCGGGCGAGTTGCCAGCGGCAAACGAATTGCGGTAATCGTCGAGGAAGGTGGCCTGGTGATCCTCCCAATTCACTTTGACGCCGGGGTATGTTTCCTCGAAGCGCGCGATGGTGCTACTGATGTAATCGTCGAAGGTCGGCGAGAGCCAGAAGGTCCACATGGCGAGCTCGGCATTCGGTTCGACGCCTTCAATCACAGCCTCTGGGTTGGGACCGGGCGTGGGGGTGACGACGACCTCCTTTTCGACCTCTTTGGTGACGATCTTTTCGACCTCCTTCGTGACGACTTTTTCGACTTCTTTAGTGACGACCTTTTCGACCTCTTGCGTGACGACCTTCTCGATCACCTGTGGCGTTGGCGTCGCTCCGCAGGCCGAGAGTGCCAGTGCAAGCACACCCACGATGGTCACGATAAACAGCATTTTGATGCGCATTTCTTTTTTCCTCCTGGTTTTAGTGCTTGGTCGAAGTGCATCGAAGCTTGGTAATACCAATGGGCCAAAAAACCGTTCCGAACTCCTCACCTCCTTTTCTTATGCGTGACATCTCAGGTTACCTGGGTTGTCGTCAGTTCAGACCAACGCGTTTACTGAAGTCTTGCAAGCCGCTCTATTACCTCCTGCGTAAACCGATCCATGAATCCTTGGACATAGGCCTGGATATCCTTGGCCGCATTTTGAATCACCGGCGTAAGATCCATGGCGAAAATCATGCCGGTAGTTACGTCCGTTTCGTGCGATGCATAATATGTCGCATTCGCGCGCCGCCGCCCCATGGTCGCCAGATCATAGCGTTTCCCGCCGCAAATTTGCGAGTCGAACACCCCCAGCAGCGCGGCCTGGAGATTCTCGTGAGCTGAGACGTCAAAAGCCACCTTATCCTCGTCTGCCATCCAGTCCAGGTCGCGCCAGACCTCACATCCATACAGGTGCTGCGGACGTTCCGTTTCGGGTAGGCTTCGGATCGCCTCAATGACCTTTAGCGCCACTCCCACGTGTGTGTCATGTTTGTCGGCCAGGTTGTGGGTGTACACGACTTCGGGTTTGGCGGCCTTCAACAGTTGCGCAATGTCTTCCACGGGATCCTTGTTCGAGCCATCTTTCACGGCAGAACTGGGATAATCGAGCAGAACCTGGGCTGCATATTCGCCAAGCACGGCCGCCTTTTTTTGCTCCTTGGCCCGTACGGCTTGCATGGCTTCGTCCGTATAGTCTTTGTACAGGTCATCTCGGGGCGACCCGCTGCCATTGGTGATGACTACCCCGGTAAACCACCTGTCCGCACGCTGGAAGCACTTCAGGATGCCGTCAATCGCCATGATCTCCAGGTCATCCTGGTGTGCGCCAACCGCCATGTGCGTGGTCCGTGCCAACGCCGGCTCGGCAGGGAGACCGTCCGGGACAAAGAGCCTCGCTGTGTCGCGTTTGAACTTCATCGATAGCCTCCTCCCTGGGTAATTGCTGGAAGACTGGCCGCTGCGATAGACTGTCCTACCCGCCGGCTTTTTTCATCCGGCAGTTGGAGGCTAATCTGGGCAGCCAGTTTCGGGAATTCAGACCTGAGCACTGTGTTAACGCCATCCAAAATGAGATGCCCTCCTTTTCCAGATGTACAACGTCCCAAGATGAGCACGTGTTTTAGATCATAAAAGTCGGCATAATGAGCGATAGCGTAGCCCATATAGTAGCCTATGCTTTGCCAGATCTGTGTAGCACCTTCATGTCCGGCTTCAAGTTTCTCCTGAACAGATTTGAGTTTTTGAGCGTCAGGCACATCCCTTGGAATTTCAATCCCGGCTTTGGGTGCCAGGCGGAATACGCATTGTTGTGAGAAATAGAGCGCGCCACAGCCCCGATCCCCGGACCATTCGTCTACAGGGGCGTCGGGATTGTAATCAACCGGTGCGAAAGCCAGCTCATTCAGCCAGCCGGTAATGTTGCCTCGCGGCGTCACATAGCCAGCCGCCTCGCTCGAGCCCAGTGCTATGCCGAGAACGCCGCTGTCCTCCAACGCCATTGAACCCGCCAGCGCCGTGACCTCTCCATCATTCACAACCTCCAATGGTGCCCTTAATTCGTCTCGGATGCGCAAGAACATATTTCTGACCTGGTCAAACCGATCTTTTGGAATGCCCCTGAATAGCGAGGCAACCATGGGCCGGTTGTTCACGTAGACCCCGGCTGAGCTGCCGCCTATTGCGTCCACTCGGGGCAGTTTCGCCGCTGCTATTTTCAAGGCGGCCATAATCTTGTCGTAGTGGTACTGGGGATCACTTTGTTGGCGTGGTTCCCACACCATCTCCTGGCTATAGATCGCCTCGCCGTCAACCACTGCTGAAATTTTGAGGTCTGAGGCGCCCAGGTCGAATCCAATGCGATAACCATCCAGGTGGCGCCCCAGCGACCGCTCGCTCTCCTGCTCCAAAGGGACTTCAGAGGGAGCACAAGGAACGACGGTAAATGTTTTTTCGTAAATCTCTTCCCCCATGAAGTGGAAGTCGAAGGCGCGCTCACCACCGGGCGCGTAACACGTCTGTATATAGTTCCCGATACGCTTGGGGCCACCTACGTAGACTTTCCAACCACCGCGCTGCCAGAGGAGAAATTTGACCAACCGTTCGGCATACCTGAGGTTCGCAGCAGCCTGCGGATGATCGTCGGGGAAAACCAGGGTCTCAAAACGTGATACGCATCCATCAGCCCGTTCCAAGCCGAGCACCAGGGGCACGCCCACCCCCGAATGTTGAACCTTCTCTTGAAACATACGATTGGCCAATACCGCCGGACGAAACTCCTCATCAAGGGGTGGCACGAATCGCGGTTCCACAAGCTCAAAAAACTCGCTCATGAGGGTGACTACCTCCTCCCTGGCAAATCTTGGTGGCGGCTCCCAAGTCTGGCGGCTGACGAACGATCCCACAAGGGGATCGTATGCCCCTGGGGCATATTCTCTATGGTAACCCTAGTTCTTGGGTCAGCAGTAGAGCGGCGGCTCCCAGAATGACGATATCGGGCCCCAGTCTGCTAATCTCAACCCGGGTCTCTCCACCGAGCGCCGCCAGGGAACGTTGCTCCATCTCTTCTATGATCGGCTCAAGCAAGGCTTGCCCAAAACGCGCCACGCTCCCGGCAATGATGATGTGCTGGACGTTCAGGGCGCCTACCAGGTTGGCCACAGCCATACCCAAATACCGTGCTACCTCGGCAATAGCCGGCCGTAATGCTTCCTCGCCGGCCTCGAACGCCTGCAACACGATGCTGGTGTTGATCTCTTCCGGTTTAGAAACGAACTGGTGAAGAATCGAGTGAGGGTTACTTTTGGCGATGGCCTGGGCGTGCCTGACGATAGCCCGGCTACTGGCTACCGTCTCCAGACAACCAAAGCGTCCGCACCGGCAGCGTTCGCCCCCTTCCACAACTACCACATGGCCGATTTCGCCGGCGCCGAAGCCATCACCATAATGCAATTGGCCGTTGAGCACAATACCCGCACCGGTACCCCGCCCTACCTTGACCACGATCAGGTTAGAGACGCTTCTACGCTCGCCAAAGGTATATTCAGCCAGGGCCGCTACCTGGCTATCGTTGGCGATATACACAGGCAAGTGGTACCGCTCTTCCAGCAGATCTCCCAAGGGGAGATTCTGCCAGTCAAGATTAACTGCATTGCGTACCACACCTCGCTGGACATCCATCAGTCCGGGCGTACCAATACCGATCCCCAACAAGGAGCTGCCGGCAGCGGCCGCAACCAGTTCATCCGTCAACGCATAAACCAGCGCCAGAGCGGCGTCGCCGTCCCGGTCGTTGATGGGCAGGCTGAGGCGATGCCTGATTTTCCCGCGCAGGTTAATCACGCCTCCCCGAAACTCGCTATCAGCCAGGTCGATGCCGATCAGATGGCGGGAATCATCCACTAAGCTCAACAGCGTCGGGGGTTTGCCCCCCACGGACGGCCCAAAGCCTACCTCGGTTACCAATCCGTCTTCTATCAATTCAGCCACTGCGTCGGAAACGGTTGTGCGGGTCAAATGGGTCAAGCGGGCAATATCAGCCCGGCTGACCTCACCCTGGTCGTAGATCGTCTTTAGGATCAAACGGGTGTTATGCGTTTTTGTTTGCTGCTGTGTAGCTTTTTTCATCAGAGTATCACTTTAGGATCCGTAAATAAATAACTTCCTGCCTTTGTGGCGGATTCCGTGGAGAAAACGGTTAGAAGTGCGGGAACTTATTCTTTTATGGATCCTTTGAGGGGAAGGTTGCTTTGTAAGTCCAGTGGACTTACAAAGTCTATTATAACAGCATTTTGTACCCTTGTCAATAGGGAATCCCTGATTGATTTGTTCAACAAGAGGTTGCTTTTCGCCCATCGATAGACTATAATCTCATTTAATGTCTAAATATATGGAAAAGATAATGCCCAACCCATCAAAACATCGCGTCATCTTCCAGCCTTCGGGGCGGCGTGGCGAGGTCCCCGAGGGCACCATCCTGCTTGACGCCGCCCGCGATCTGGGCGTTGAAATTGAAAGCATTTGTGGTGGGCAGCAGACCTGCGGCAAATGCAGGATTTTGGTCCAAGAGGGTGAGTTTCAAAAATACGGAGTCCAATCGTCGTGCGAGCACC
>JAHELX010000281.1:5466-7693 GCA_024643945.1 Anaerolineales bacterium | reverse complement strand
CACGTCTGTGCACATATAATACCCATCCATGGAATTTCTGAGGAGATTGAGCGACACGTTGCCCTCACCACTCGGAATTTTGGGATGCATTGGGCATAAGGACGTGCGTCTTGTATCGCGACGTCTTGCTTGCTTAAGGAGGAATGGATGACTGCTGTCTACTCGACCGACAAATTACGCAACGTGGTACTCCTGGGTCACGGCAGTTCGGGCAAAACTTCATTGGCCGAAGCAATGTTGTTCAACACGGGTGCCATCAACCGCATGGGAAAAGTGGAAGACGGGACTACCGTCTCGGACTTCGACGAAGAGGAGATTCGTCGTCACATCTCGCTGAACCTGACATTGCTCCCATGCGAGTGGGAGAAACATAAGATCAATGTGCTCGACACCCCCGGTTACCTGGACTTTGTGGGAGAAGTTATCAGTGCTATTCGCGTGGCGGAGGCCGGCATTGTGCTCGTGGACGCCGTAGCCGGCGTTGAGGTTGGCACCGAGTTAGCCTGGCAGCATGCCGACCATCGGCATTTGCCGCGATTCGTTTTTATCAACAAGATGGACCGGGACAATGCCAACTTCCAGCGTACCCTTGACATGTTGCGCGAGAAGTTCGAGGGCAATTTTGTGCCGATTCAAATTCCCATCGGCGAACAAGCCCACTTCAAGGGCGCAATAGATTTGATTGAGATGAAAGCCTACGCCGGTGAGGAAATCCAACCGGGCAGCGTGCCGGACGATCTGACCGAAGCTGCCGAAAGCGCCCGCCTGGCGCTCATCGAAGCTGCGGCTGAGGGCGACGACGAACTGATTGTGAAGTATCTGGACGGTGAAGAACTGACCAATGCTGAGATCGCCAGCGGGTTGGCGGCAGGCATTGCCGCCGGCACGGTGATCCCGGTACTTTGCGGTTCGGCGTCGCACAACATAGGAGTGCGGGCATTGTTGCACACTATCGTGCGCAACCTGCCTGGCCCATCCGGCAAGGTAACGGCTATTAACCCGGCCACATCCGAAGAAGAGCTTCTCTCCTTTGACTCAGCCGGGCCGCTGGCAGCTTTTGTCTTCAAAACAGCCGCTGATCCCTATGTGGGCAAGCTGACCTATCTCCGCGTTTACTCCGGGACTCTGAAATCCAATGCGCATACCTTCAACAGCCGCACCCAGACAGAGGAGCGGTTGGGACAGATATTCCTATTGCGGGGCAAGGAGCAACTCCCGGTTGACGAGCTCCGCGCTGGCGATATCGGCGTAGTGGCCAAGTTAGGCGAGACTCTGACCGCCGATACCCTGTGTGACAGGGGACATCCACTGGTTCTGCCAGGCATTGAGTTTCCCACTCCTCTCTTCGCCGTAGCTGTGGCGCCCAAGACTAAGGCCGACTCGGCCAAAATGGGGCCCAGCCTCACCCGTATCGTCGAAGAGGATCCCACCCTGCATTGGCGTAACGAAGAAAGTACGCGGCAGGTCATCCTGGAAGGCATGGGCGATGCCCACGTCGACACCGCCGTCCGCCGCATGGAGCAGAAGTTTGGGCTGAGCCTCACGATGTCGGTGCCCAAGGTGCCGTATAAGGAGACAGTTACCAAAGTTGGCAGCGCTTCGTACCGACATAAGAAACAAACGGGAGGCGCGGGCCAATTTGCCGAAGTTCATATGCGAGTGGAGCCCCTGCCCCGCGATACCGGCTTTGAGTTCGACTGGGAAGTCTTTGGAGGTGCTATCTCCTCCTCCTTCCGACCTTCTATCCAGAAGGGCATCAACCCGGTGATGGACAACGGGCCGCTGGCCGGTTACCCGGTCGTCGACGTGAAGGCGGTGGTCTTCGACGGTAAAGAGCACCCGGTCGACTCTAAGGATATCGCCTTTCAAATCGCCGGTCGTGAGGTATTTAAGCTAGCCTTCAAAGAAGGCAACCCGGTATTGTTAGAGCCAATTATGGATATGACCATCACTGTGCCCGAGGAATTTATGGGCGACGTGATGGGCGATCTGACCACACGCCGAGGTCGGGTGCAAGGCACCGGCCAGGAGCGGGGCAACGCCATCGTCCATGCCCAGGTACCCCTGGCCGAAATCCAGCGATATGCTACCGATCTGCGCTCCTTCACCCAGGGACGGGGCATTTACACCATGACCTTCTCCCATTACGAGCAGGTGCCAGCTCACCTGCAATCCGAGATTATTGCTCAGGCGGGGCGAGAAAAGCAAGAGGCGGAATAAGGCTTCA
>JAHELX010000281.1:0-5366 GCA_024643945.1 Anaerolineales bacterium | reverse complement strand
CTTCAAGGTGAAATAGCCTGTTTTTGCCTGGGATTTTGGGCCGATTTCACCTCGAAGCCTACATGAGCCGGCTTCAGAAGACAGCAGTAAGACGACCACACCGCATTTGCAGAGAGCCACCCCGGCCAAAGGGTGGCTCTCTTTTGCGTTTAGCCTCTTGATTTTAACCATTTTAACCCGCTCTTTAACTGCTTTCCTAGAAAGCTCAAACCCGGTTCTTAGAAAGCTCAAACCCGATTCAAACCCGGGTTTGATAGAGTAAGGGATGTGGTTGCTCTTTACCAGAGAAAAGATACGAGGTGGGCTCATGAAATCCCTTCAAGTCCTGGTGTGTGGTGGCGATAGCCTGGCCCTGCAACGGGTGGCGCAAGGGCTGTGCGACGAAGGCGTGCAAGTGGAAACCAGCACCCGGGTGATCGATCGCCTTTGTCGCCCCAATCAGGAATGGGATCTTCTCCTTATAGACCTCGACGGGCTGACCAGCTTTTTGCGGGGCTTGTTGCCAGCAGTCCGCCTCCAATTCCCTAATCTGAGCATCGTTGGCATCTCGACTGGCTCTGCTCCAGACATCAACTTCCTGGCTCACGACCTCGAGTTGGACGGCTATCTGCTTAGCCTGCCAAAACCTGAAGACATCATCGTACGTCTTCCTCGTCTGGCGGCCAACTATCTGTGCGACACCAGCATGATGAACGCCTTCGGCAGTCAGGCTCTGGCTGCCTGAAGCAGTGGATATCCATCTTCAAACACGCTGTGAAAAGCCAGGGGGGATCTTTACGTTAAATTTACTAACTCTTTACGCAATCTTTACTGCAAAACTCTTGTTTTTGTGATAAGATATTATCGCCACGGCTCACATACGTCTTTATACAGGGGACAACGTCCAATAAACTCTCCTCCCAAGTGAGCCCCAATAGAAGAGCCCAAACTCGTAACCCCCTCCTTCAATGAGGGCCGTGGCCTGAGAAAGGCCCAAGGCATTATCCAAGCTCAATCATCACCACCAAAGCCTTGGGACCAGGTAACCGCCTGTGACGCCCACACAGGCGGTTATCCTTTTTCCCCTCCTTCTACCTCGGGTGTGTCCCAAAATTTAGAACAGACCCCTTCTGCCTCTAGTAGCTTTTTTGTTTGACATAGTTGTGGTATACTTGACCTGGAATTCTACCGCAAAAGGACAAGATGAGGGTCATCATGAAAGATTTCATCAGTATGGCTGACTTGACGGCAGGCCAAATTTGGGGAATACTAAGCCGGGCGAGGGAGTTGAAAGACCAGTGGCACAAAGGAGGCAACCAGCCTCTTCTCAAAGGCAAAGTGCTGGGTATGATCTTTCAGAAGCCATCGTTGCGCACGCGGGTCTCTTTCGACGTGGCTATGCTGCACCTGGGTGGTCACGCGCTTTACCTCTCTCCCAACGAAATTGGTCTGGGCCAGCGAGAGAGCATCGGGGATGTGGCTCGGGTCCTCTCAGGCTACCTAGACGGCATTATGGCCCGCGTGTTTGACCACGATCACATCTTGCAGTTAGCCAAGTACTCACGGGTGCCTGTTATCAACGGTTTGAGCGATTATAACCATCCCTGCCAGGGCATGGCCGACATGCTCACGATCTGGGAAAGAAAGGGCGATCTTAAAGGATTGAAGCTGGCCTACGTGGGCGATGGCAACAATGTGACCGTCTCATTGCTCTTTGCGGCCACGAAACTTGGCATGCACATTGCCATTAGCAGCCCGCCTGGCTACGAATCGCCGGCCGAGGCTGTTGAGTTGGGACGACAATTCGCACAAGAGAGCGGCAGCCAGATCCTGATCACCCACGACCCGGTGGAAGCGGTGACCGGGGCCGACGTCGTATATACCGATACCTGGACGAGCATGGGGCAGGAAGAAGAGACGGCCCGGCGGGCCACGATCTTCCCCCCTTACCAGGTAAACAGCAACCTGTTGGCTCACGCTCAGCCCGAAGCCATTGTGATGCACTGTCTTCCTGCTCACCGGGGACAAGAAATCACTGACGAAGTAGCCGATGGCCCTCAGTCTGCTATCTTCGACCAGGCAGAGAATCGACTGCATGCCCAGAAGGGTATCCTGGCCATCTTGATGGCCGGATAATGATCAAACATTAAAATTTGACATTTCTGGAGAGTTTGGGATGGCTGGCAACCGAGACATCTATGAGCAAGCCATGCGCGCCGCCTTCGATCATAGCTGGAACCGTAATTGGAGGGCAGCCATTGAGGCCTATAAACAGGCCCTAACGGAATTTCCGCAGGATCTGGCTGCAACGCTGGGCCTGGGCGGCGCATTCCTGGAACTGGGACAGCCACAAGTTGCGCTTAAAGTCTTTGAACGAGCTGTGCAGCTTGCTCCAGGGGACGTCAATGCCCTGGCCAATCTGGCCGACGTGCAGGAGCGTCTGGGCATGCTCGAAGAAGCGGCCGCCACCCACACCCGAAGTGGCCATGCTTTCGCCCGGCAAGACAAACCGGAAGATGCTGCCGACGCCTGGACTCGAGCCTCGCGTTTGGCCCCCAATCAGGTTGAAGCTTATCTCAATCTAGCCCAGGTGTTGGAACAGCTTGGCCGGTCAGACCAGGCAGCAGCCGAATACGCTACCCTGGCGACCATCGAGCAACGCCAGGGTGACGAGGACTTGGCTATTGAATATTACCAGGAGGCTCTCCGCCTGGACCCTGACAATAGCAAGGCGCAAACCGGGCTCAAGTCACTGCAAAGCGCCCGCGCACCGTCGATGATTGACCTGGATTTCTGGGGCGAGTCAGAGGTTGAATCCATCCGCCAAGAGCCGGCAGACGAAGACATTTTGAGCTTCGAAAGTCTGGCAGCAGAGGTCGAAGAAGAGAGAGACGGCCAGAATCCAATGGAGAGGGCACAACGACATGCGTTGCAAGAGTTGGCCAACATGCTCTTTGAAACCGACGCGGAATCCAGTCCCGACGCGGGAATAATAGCCCTGATTGGCCAAGTCATAGATCAACAAACGCGCGGTTTGCTGGATGACGCCATCGGAAATTATCGCAAAATCCTCAATAGCGGACTGACCCGCACGGCTGTCTTCTTTAACCTGGGCGTGCTCTATTATGAACGCATGCTGTATGACGACGCGGTTGGAGCTTTTCGGCGTTCGATGCGCGACGAAGCATACACGCTGGGCTCTAACTATGCGCTGGGCCTTACCTATCGCGCAGCGGGTAACATAGGCCGCTCCCTGGAACATTTTGTCGAGGTTGTGAAAACGGTCGATTTGCAAACCATCCGCCCCGACCAGGTCAAGGGTCTGACTGCCAAGTATCAACTGCTAACCGACAGCTATATCGCCCAGGGCGAGACTGAAAAAGCGAATGTCTTCATCCAGACCCTCCTCAGATTCTTCTCTGAGCGGAATTGGGAACAAAAGGCGCGGGAGGCACGGCGCCGTATGGATAGTCTGTCGGAGAGTAACGGCCTGATGACGCTGGCTGAGTACCTGGAGACACCTGAAACTGAGGTTGTCGTCACAGTGATGGCCCTGACAGGTGAGTACATCCGACGCAACATGCTGATGACCGCAGCCGAGGAATGTTTCCGCGCCATTCAAAAAGCACCCGAGTACCTGCCTCTCCACGTTCGGCTGGCCGACATTTTCTTGAAGCAGGAACACACGGCAGAAGCTATCACCAAGTATCTGGTCGTCGCCGATGTTTACCAGATTCGTGACGAATCTCAGCAAGCCATCAATATCTACCAAAAGATACTCCGACTGGCCCCTATGGACGTGAAGGTTCGGGGCAAACTGATTGACCTGCTTGTCACGCAGGGTGAGTTTGACCAGGCCCTCGAGCAATACTTGATCCTGGCCGATGTCCATTACCAGTTGGCGCAGGTGGAGCAGGCACTAAAGAAATATAGCGAAGCTTTGCGCCTGGTCCCCAGGTCTTCCAACGAAACCGCCTGGAAAGTGGACATCCTGCACCGCATGGGCGACATCTACAACCAACGCGTGGATTGGGCGCGGGCCACCAAAGCTTATGAATCCATCGTGGCCGCAGACCCGGACGACGAACGGGCACAATTGGCGCTGGTGGACCTGTATTATAAGCGAGGTCAAAACGATAGAGCATTGCAGGCACTCGACACGCTGCTGGGTATCTACCAGAGGACTGGCAAAACCCAAAAGATTTTGGCTGTGCTGCGAGAGGCAGTCCAAACGCGACCAGAAGAGATGGGATTGCGCGCCAGATTGGCGGCTGCCTATGCCCGGCAAGGGACGATCAAGCAAGCGATCGCCGAATACGATGCCCTCGGCGAAATGCAGTTGGAAGCGGGACTGCGCGAAGAGGCCGCCCGCACCATTCAAACCATCATTAAACTGGGTCCTGACGACGTAGAGGGATATCGCCGCCTGTTTTCGCAGATAAAGGGCGGCAACCTGTAACCGATAAATCAGCAAATCAATCAATGACAAATGTTCTGTCCATCCTTTTACGCCTTGATTGGAAGAGCGTAATTGACATTCTACTTGTTTCGTTTATTTTCTATTGGCTGCTCAGGCTTATCCAGGGCACTCAAGCAGTCCAACTATTGCGCGGCATCGTCATCATCGTCGTCGTCACGGTCGTCATCACCCATGTTTTTCAACTGACTGCTTTTAGCTGGTTGATTCGCAATTCATTGCCGGCTCTGCTGGTCGCCATCCCGGTCGTGTTCCAGCCGGAATTGCGCCGGCTTCTGGAGCGATTGGGACGCGGCACCGGGGGCTTTCTCAACCTGCATTCCCAAGAGACCACTTTGCGCCGGGTGATCGAAGTCATTGCTCAGAGTTGCAGCCAGCTTTCACTCAACCGCCATGGGGCGCTCATCGTGCTGGAGCGCGAGACCGGCCTGCAAGACATCAATGAAACCGGCGTGCACCTCGACGCTGAGGTGTCCCGGGAATTGCTCCTGGCCCTCTTCTACCCCAACAGCGCTCTACACGACGGTGCGGTGATCGTCCGGGAAGACCGCATCGTGGCGGCAGGCTGTGTACTCCCGCTCAGCACCGTTAACGGTGGCGACCGGCAGTTAGGCACCCGGCACCGGGCCGCCCTGGGCGTGACAGAAGGAACCGATGCCATTGCCGTCGTCGTCTCTGAAGAGACCGGCATCATCTCCATCGCCCACAACGGTCGTATGATCCGCCGTCTGGACGAGAAACGGCTGGCCCGGGTCTTGATCGCCTTTTACCGCACCCAATTCGAAGAATCCTTGCCCGGGTGGCTGCAACGCGTGAGACGAGGACTAAGCGGCAGGTAACCAGGGTGGATGGCTGATGGCGGCTATGTGCTATGCGCCATCGGCCACGGCGCAGGTGATACACTATAGTA
>JAHELX010000012.1 GCA_024643945.1 Anaerolineales bacterium | reverse complement strand
TTCCTTTGAAATATCGGCCAGCACCTGGCCTGTCAAGAGCATCTGCGTCTGTTCGTCCGCCCGGACCCGGGCCGTATTGGTTCCCAGGTGGATCAAGGCTTCTCGGAGCAGGCGGCGCGCGATTTGATCGTAATCGGTCCACTGTTGCACGGTGGGTAGTTTCTGCCGGGCTGCCTCAAAGGCGCTGTCCAGCAGCTTTTCGCGGCGCTCTAACTGCAAGGTTCGCGCCTTCAATTGGGTCGTGGCGATGACCTGCCTGCGGATGTACTCTGCTTCCCGGGAAGCACGTTCCAGGACCTCTGTGCGCCCGGCAGCCGCTTGCTCCTGAGCACGTTGCCGTATGGCCTCGGCCTTCGCCTTGGCATCTGCCAGGATCTGCTCAGCCTCGGTACGCGCCTCGTTCAGCACAGCGCTGGTGAGCGCCTGTATGCTTTCTTCTGCCGATTTCATAACAAGCCATCCAATCCATTTCCCCTACGCTCGGAATCCCCGAAGGTAGGGACGATTCATATTCGGACGCCAATGGCCCGCCACACAACTTCGCTGAGAGAGGGCTGGTCCGGACGCACACCCTCTGGGCCCGGAAGCTCGACGACCAGGGGCACGGTGCTGCGCAACTTGAGTTGATCCATCCGTGCCTCAATCAGCCTTGCCGCGTCCTCGGTCACCAAAACAATGCCGACGTCGGGAGCCGACAAGGCGTCCTCCAGCGCCTGGCTAACCTCTGCGGCGGAGGTTGCCGCCTGGCCGTGGACACCGACCAGCGAAAACCCCAGCACGGCCTCCGGATGGCCGATGACGAGCACTTTCATGCTATCCCTACCGGCTCAGAACCATAAACGCAATGATGAGCCCATAAATGGCGATCCCTTCGGCCAGACCGACAAAGATGAGGGCCCGGCCGAAGGTCTCTGGTTTCTCGGCAATCGCCCCCACCGCCGCGGCTCCGGTAGCACTGACGGCAATCCCTGCGCCGACGGCGGCCATGCCCGCTGCGATTGCGGCTGCCAGCGAAGCATAAGGATCGGGGGTTGCTGCCTGTGCAGTCAACCTGGAAGCCAGCGCTGTCGAAGGCGAGGCCAGCCAGACAATGGCAACACTGGCAGCCATCAATCCCAGCACGGCGTTGAAGCTAATTAGCCCCCGTATCAGACCTCGTGAGGCGCGCGCGGGCTCGCGCCTGCGCCAGCGTAGAAAATAGATTACGGCCGGAGCCATCGGTACCAGGCCCACCAGAATCGCGACGATTAGTTTCATCATTGTAACTCTCCTTGACTTTGGATTTCTGCAATGCCCCGGACAACGGGTCTCTGATCCGGGCTCCCAACCGGAGCGAAATATCACCCTACTCGTCTGCCGTAGGCAGCAGGGTCAGCGGCTTATAGCGCATCCCTCCGCCCGTGAAGAATTTGCTGAAGAACTCGTAATACTCCAGACGCATGGTCTGGATGCCGACGATTAGTCCCTCGAAGCCTACGATAAAGAAGTTTCCCAAAACGACCATAATCCAATAGCCTACGTCGTGACCTGGGCTGACCAGCTCGGCCAGGATAAAAAACACGACGCTCAAACTGGCGTGAGCCACGGCAAAAGCCCCCACACGTACGTAAGAAAGACTGTTGCTCAAGAAACCGACCAGCGTCTCGAACAGTTCAAAGATCACCTGGACGGCGTAGGTGCCGAGGCTGTCCTCTACCAGAGGCCGACGTCCTTCGACCAGGCGCTTCAACACCTCGGAAGACATCACTACCAGGCCGGCTATGACCGCCGGCACACCGAACACTATCGGGCGAACGGGCAAGTCGCCGACGAAAGCCCCTGCTGCCAGCCCAATCAGTGACCAGTAGAGCACGAGCCCCGCGACACCGTTGGGGTTAAAGAAGAGTCTGCCCCAGTCGCGCGCCATCCAGGCGTTGAGGATGCTGAGCAAGAACCCTATGCTGAGCAGCACGACCCCTGCACCGATGGCGACAGTCAGGAGCTGCATGATGTTATCCGTCGGCCGGATCCAGAGTGCCGGCAACACGTTCTCCACGCCAAAGATACTGCCATAGAGAAAACCAAACAGGGCCGCTACCACGCCGCAAACCGTGATCAGTCTCCCCAGACTGGCCAGGCTGCGCAATGCCTTTACCTTCCGGCTGGTCAACAGCACACCGAGCAAGGCCAATTCCAACCCATGTCCCACGTCACCGAACATAGCCCCAAAGAGGAGGGGGAACGTCAGCGCGATCAGGAAGGTTGGATCCAGTTCATCGTAGCGAGGCCGCGCATACGTCGTAACCAGTTGCTGGAATGGGCGTAGAGCCTTGGGGTTATGCAGAGATACTGGCACATCCTGCTTAACGCCGCTTCGTTTGGCTGGGAAGGTCTCAAGGAGAGTCGCCTTGGACACCTGTTTGAGCCGCTGGGTGAGGTCTGCCAGACTGGAGGACAGTATCCAGCCGGCGATTAGATACGTATAGCGGAGCCTGCCAAAATGCGCCATCGCATCCGCCAGTATCCGGCTCGCGCGCGCACGCCACAGCAACGCTTGGAGCTGCTGTTTATGCGTCTCATGCAACTGGGTCATCGTCGTTTTCTGCTCGGCGATATGCTGCTGTGCACGTTTGATAGCCGTATGAAGCGACTCAATGATCTCGGATGGAGTGCCATGGTGGACATCCGGCAGGTCCAGAGGGTTGAGGTAGGCACTGCGGGCTGCCCGGCTCAGAATGTCGGCGTTGCGTTGTGTTCCCGCAAACCAGACGATGGCATTCTGGCGGTCTTGGCGCAGCGTCAGCAACACGAACGGAATCCGTGCCAGGCTCGTCCGTAACCGCTCCAGGTTGGCGACAGGGATGATTCCAAGCATGGAGAATATGTAGCGCGATTTACGTAGTGTGCTAACGTCGAGATCAATGCCGGCAACAGGCTCCAGTTGGTGGAGGTAGCTTTCAAGCTGCTCCAGCCTCTTTTGACCGTTGGCCAGTTGCTCACTCACCTTCTGAACCTCCTGCTCTATCTGCTCCGCCAGTGGATGGATCACTCCGATCTCAATCATCGGGGTCCGGTCAACCAGTGGCGGCGGGCCTTCCTCCACATCCAAGGCCTGCATGGTGGCCAGAACCCGGCGTTCCAGCGCAGTGTAAGCAGCGGCTTTCCCTTGCCAGGCTCCCTCTCCCTCGAGGGAGAGGGCAGGGGAGAGGGTGCCAGGCTCCGTTTCCGAACTCAGATTGCTGGCGTCTACCTGGTGCAAAATTCCCTGACTGGCCAACATATTGGTCACAGCCAACACATCCTTTGCAAGGATGATCAGTTCGATTTCAGTCATCGCTTGCGGGTAGAACATACGATCTCCAATATTTAACAAACTAACTAGACAACTGGTGCGTTGTCATTCGGGTGTGCACCCCATCAGCAGATGGGGCCGAAACCCCTCGGCTGGCATTTGCACCGACTTGGCTTCAATCAGCACGGTCAAATCCTGAATTTCCAGTTCGTTCAGCATCACATAAGCCAGCGGGATGCCAATGTGGAAGGGATAGCCGATAAAAGCCGCCCTGCACTGATCTCCGACGTGTCGTTGGAGTTGCAGCTCCAGCTCCGGCAGCCCACTCCGAGGCTCCTGGAGCAGAGCGTCCACATCGGTCAAGTCGGGATAGATACGCGCCAACACCTGAGGGATGTCAGTCCCTGCGGCGATGGCCCGGATGTCTTCGTCCCGGACCCGGTAGCCAAAGGGCAGTGTGTAGTTGATGACCTCTTCCTCGGAAAGGTGATGATACACCCGGTAGCGGATGGCCCACATCAGGTTGTTCATGTCCACCAGCGATCCCACAATACGCACCGACTGCGCTCGATCCCGGCCCGTAAGCCGGTGGACATCACTCCACAATTCACGCCAGTAGTTCAGATCCAGCGTCACCTCCAGGGGGAAAAGGCTCTGCTCGGCGGTGTAGCGTGTCATTGCGTGAGAAAGAGTGTCGTAATAAGGAGTGCCACGCAATTGCTCCACCGCAGCTCCCACACTCCTCGCTTCCACCATGGCCTGCGCTGGCAGGACAGTAACCGGGCCTAGCGGGAAAAGGACGTACCGTACCTGGTCCCACGATGCGCCGGTCACAATACCACGGAGCACTGCTTTCAGGTTGTCTACCTCAAAATGCCGGTAAAGCTGGATCAGCAGTGAGCGGGTGTGCGCGGGAGCTAATTGGATGACGGTGACGTAAGCGTCGGCCATCCGGCCTTTGATCTGATAAACGGCCCGCCTGGGGGTGAGGTTCTCCTCCGCCACTTTCATCAGATACGAACCGTAGACCATGTTCTTGAGCGACCCAATCAGGGCATTAAAGTCCGTGGCCTCGCACAGCTTGGCCCACGCCTGCGGAGTGAGCAGGGAGGAATACATGGTCCGTACCCGCGCGTGAATGGCCGCATACTCCGAAACGCCGCCGCTGGGCATAAACCCTACTCCCTGCCGACCACGCGGTTGAGCGCGTAGGCTATTGCGCGATCAAAATGACTCATCGCCAAGGCTTCCATACGACGGACCTCCTCTTCGGCCTGGGCCAGGATACGCGCACACTCTTCCTGTGCCTGGGCATTCGCTACCAACTGGCGAGCTTCTTCTTGAGCATCGGCTCGTGCCTTCTCGATGAGAGCCTGAGCTTCTTGTTCAGCCTGTATCGGTATCTGCTCTGCCTCGCGCATCGCTGCCTCGTGGATGGCCTGCGCCTGCCTTTCGATCTCATATACCTGTTGGATGAGTTCCTCGTTCAAACCATTCTCTCCCACACTCTGCCCAAAAAGAGTTGTCTTGATCGGCTACTGCCATCTTATTGTACCGCACAGCCGCAACCTCAATCATCCAGGGGATTGGCCCCCAAAAGTAAGAGAAGAATCTCAGGAAAGGATGGGCCTCCCAGCACCCTTACGCTTTGCGGCTCACCAGGCTGCTCGCTTCCTGGTCCACTAACCACTGTAACTCACCCTGCGCCGGCTGAATCAACTGGGCCGGCAGGCGATGAGGGTCCGATGGACCTTCCAACACTGCTCGCAAAGCCCCGGCTTTGGCGGCGCCAGTCACCAGGAAAGCCACCACCGCTGCCTGGTTGATGATGGGAGTTGTCAGGGTAACCCGGTAAAGGTCCTGCTCGGCCACATATACCTCGGCCGCCCAACGTTGCCGCTCCTCCAACACCGGTGTGTTGGGGAAGAGGGACGCTGTGTGGCCGTTCTCCCCTAATCCCAGAAAGATCAGGTCAAAACGTGGCGCCCGGCCGGCGAAGAAATCGTGTAAAACAGCCTCGTATTGCTCGGCGGCTTCTCGAGGTGCCTGAACGCAGAGAATGGGATGAATTTGCGCCGGGGGGACAGGCACGTGGTCCAGCAGCGCTTCGCGCACCATGCGCTCATTGCTGCGCGGATCGTCGGGAGGTACACAGCGCTCATCCCCCCAGAAGACGTGCACCTGTGTCCACGCTACCCGGTCTCGGAAAGGTGGCTGGGCCAGGAGTTCATATGTGCGCCGGGGCGTGTGGCCTCCCGAGACGGCCACACTGAACCGGCCGTGGGCCTGCACCGCCTGACGTGCCTGCTGCACGAAGAGCCCGGCGGCAGCATGGCTGAGAGATTCTTGATCATCGTAGATCCAGATCATGCTTTGGATTCCTCCTCCTCTTCCTGATCCTCCACGACGGTGGGCTGTAGCCAACTGCGTCCATCTTGGGCGATCAACGTCCCGGCCGCTTCCGGTCCCCAGGTACAGGCGTGATAGTTGGGGAAGTCCAAAGGCGCAACTGCTTCCCATGCTTCCAGGATGGGTGTTATGATAGACCAGGCAGCCTCTACCTGATCGGCGCGCATAAAGAGAGTGGCGTCTCCCAGCATAACATCCAACAACAAAGTCTCGTAAGCCTCCGGCGGCTCCGCTTTGAAGGCATCCCGGTAGCAGAAGCGCATTTCTACCGGGCTCAGGTACATGCTCGGCCCCGGCTGTTTGGCCTGGAAGCGAAGCAAGATGCTCTCCGTAGGCTGGATGCTGATCACCAGGCGGTTCGGTTGCCAGTCCAGGACGGCTGCAGAGGGAAAGGCCTGGTGAGGCACAGGCCGAAACTGGATGAAAACTTCGGAAACCCTGGCCAACAGGCGCTTGCCGGTGCGCAGGTAGAAGGGTACATCCTGCCAGCGCCAGTTGTCCACAAAGAGCTTGATGGCGGCAAAGGTTTCAGTAGAGGAATCAGGAGCCACCCCAGGCTCAGCGCGATAGGCGGGGACGCGCTCCCCCTGGAGCCAGCCCGCGCCATACTGGCCTCGCACGGCGAACTCATGCACCTGGTCAGTAGTGATAGGCCGAACGGCGTGGAGTACGTCCACCTTTCTGTTGCGGATCTCATCGGCGTCAAAGGAAACCGGGGGCTCCATAGCGATCAGGCACAGGATCTGCAGTAAGTGATTCTGTACCATGTCGCGCAGGGCGCCAGCGTGATCGTAGTAGCCGCCGCGGTGCTCAACCCCCACTCGCTCTGCTACAGTGATCTGCACGTGATCAATGTAGCGCCGATCCCATATCGGCTCAAAAAGGGCGTTGGCAAAGCGAAAAGCCAAAATATTCTGTACCGTCTCCTTGCCCAGATAGTGGTCAATCCGATAGATCTGAGATTCGTTAAAGACGCCGGTGAGCATCTGGTTCAAAGCCCGAGCCGACTCCAGGTCCCGGCCGAAAGGCTTTTCTGCCACAACACGGGTCCGCTTTCGATCGTGAGAGAGCCGGGCTTTGCCCAATTGTTGGACGATGGGCTCGACCATGGTCGGGGGGGTGGCCAGGTAGAAGATGCGGGTTGACCCGGTACTCCACGTTTTGTCCTGGCCAGAGAGCTGATCAGCCAGCACAGCGTAAGTTGCTGAGTCGGTGAAATCGGCCGAGACGTAAGTCAGGTGAGCAGCGAACTCATTCCACTCCTCGTTATTAGCCTTACCACGGCGCGAGAACTTATCGACGCCCTGGCGCAGGCGCTGGCGAAACTCGTCGTCGCTCATCTCTTTGAGATCGAGACCAATGACGGCGAACTGTTCAGGCAGCCATTTGTCCAGGAACAGGTTATACAGCGCCGGCACCAGCTTGCGCCAGGTCAGATCGCCTCCAGCGCCGAAGATGACGATAACCGTGGGTGCGGGATGCATTGCTGATGTCATGAAGTAACCTCCTCAATCCTGTTCCCACCGAGTGTGGAAGACACCTTTTTCATCCACCCGCTCGTAGGTGTGGGCACCGAAGTAATCGCGTTGGGCCTGGACCAGGTTGGCCGGCAGCCATGCGCTTCGATAGCCGTCGAAGTAAGCCAGGGAAACCATCAGCCCCGGCGTGGGAATGCCCAGCTCTGCAGCGCTGCTCACCACGCTTCGCAGGTCTTGCTGCCGGCCCACGACTTCCTGCCCGAAGTGAGCATCCATCAGCAGGTTGGGCAGGTCTGGCCGGGTACGGTAGGCGCGGCGAATATCTTCCAACAAGGCCGCCCGGATGATACAGCCGCCGCGCCAGATACGGGCTACAGTTTCCAGGTCCAGATCGTATTCGTAGCTGCTTGAGGCGATTCGGAGTTGAGCCATGCCCTGGGCGTAAGTGATGATCATGGCGGCGTACAGGGCGTTGCGCAGTTGCTGCATGAAGCTCTCCCGCTCTCCCCGGAAAGTGGGCGTTGGGCCGTTGAGCGCCTTGCTGGCGGCCACTCGTTCGCTTTCAAAAGCAGAAAGGTTGCGCATTGCCACCGCGATGTCAATGGTGGGCACCGGCACTTGCAGCGCCATGGCGTCCTGCGAAGTCCACATCCCGGTTCCCTTTTGCTTGGCCGCGTCCAAGATCACGTCTATCAGACGCTTGCCGGTCTTTTCGTCCACGTGCAGGAAAATGTTGGCAGTAATCTCCATCAGGTAAGCGTCGAGCTCTGCTTGGTTCCACCCGTCGTAGACAGCGTGCAGTTCATCGTCGGTCAGGCCTAAGCCTCGCTTCATCAGGTCATAGCTCTCGCCGATAAGCTGCATCAGGCCGTATTCGATACCGTTATGCACCATCTTCACGTAGTGCCCGGCCGAACCGGGCCCCAGGTAGGTGACGCAGGGTTCGCCGTTCACGTGAGCGGCAGCCGCCTCGAAGATAGGCCGCACGCGTTCGTAAGCTTCTTTGGGGCCACCAGGCATCATGCTGGGACCATGGCGGGCACCATGTTCGCCGCCGGAGATGCCAACACCCAGGTAAAGAATCCCTTTGTCGGCCAGGGTCTTGCCCCGCAGATTCGTGTCCTTGAAATAGGAGTTGCCGCCGTCAATGATCAGGTCACCCGCTTCCAGATGGGGTAGCACGTCCCGGATCACGGAATCCACTGGCGGCCCGGCCGGGACGAGCATCATCACCGCCCGCGGGGTACGCAGCAGGCCCACAAATTCTTCCAGACTCTCTGCCCCCCGAACGTCCCGGTCTTCAGCCTCCATACGCAGGGCCTGCACTTTGCTCAGATCCTTATCATAGCCGGCCACCGAATAGCCGTGGTCGGCCATATTCAGCACCAGGTTGCGGCCCATCACACCCAGGCCGATCATGCCCAAGGTAAATTCACGCTCACTCATACTGCTACCTCCTCATCATAATGCAGATGTGTTCTTATTCAATTCGCGGCGTTCATCCCGGCAGCGAAAGTCCCAACGCTTCAAGAGTCTCCCGTGTGGAATCGTAGCCAGTGTGATGGATGCCCCGAATATCCAGGCTCTGGGCTACTTCCACAAACATGAGTCGATCCTCGACGTAAACCACCTCCGCCGGCGGCACCTGGGCGATGTCCAGGGCGATGCGAAAAATGTCGGCGTCCGGCTTGCGGTAATGAACGAAACACGAAGACACGAAGAAGTCTATAAATTTTCCTAGCTCAAACTTCTGAATCCGGTAGATCGTGAGCTCTCGTCCCTCGTTGCTGACCGCTGCGATCTTGAGGTTGTAGTGAGCCTTGAGTTCACACACCAGGTCGATCATCTCTTGATAGGGCTGGGACTGCTCAAACATGTACGCCCTGAACTCCTCCAATGAGAAAGGCCGTTCCTGATTGAAAATCACCCGGTTTAAGTACTCATAGAGGTTTAACTTGCCTTCCTCGTAGGTATCAAAGGTGAGGTGATGGCGTTCGTTCATCTCCTCGTAGTCCAGGCCAAAGATCTCCGCTGCTTTTCTCCGCATGTTGTGGTCCCAACCATTAGTGAGCAAAACGCCCCCTATATCCAGGAACAAGGTTGTGATGGGTGGTGATGTTGCCATACTTCTACTCCTTGTCAGTTGTGTCGTCTCTGCTTCAAAGTGCTGCTTCCACGGCTTCCTCCAGAGCCACTAATCCCTGGCTTACGTCAGCTCCTATATGGACGCGCACGACCCGTCGTTCATGTTTGCGCAGAGCCTCCAGGTCACCCAGCGCCTGGGCGCGCTTGAAGACGCCGAATGTGTAGGGCTGCTCCGGAACGGAGGTATCCTCGGCATCGTCGGCGGTCAGTTGCAGGAACAAGCCTGTGTTCGGCCCACCCTTGTGGAATTGGCCCGTGGAATGCAGGAAACGAGGGCCATAGCCCAGGGTAGTCGCCACGTGCAGTTTGTTCCGCAGGTAGAGGCGGATGACCTGCAGCATCTCTTCAGTAGCCGGGCTCTCGGTCAGGTAAGCCTGCAGGGCGACGTAATCGCCGGGCTGCGCCTGAGCCAGGAACTGCCTCAATGTTTCGCTCACAGTTGAGGCCGCCTTTTGAGCATAGAGGCGCAGAGATCCCTCCGTCAGGGCCGGCTTCTCCTCGGGCAATTGATCCTTTTCGCGTACCACCTTCAATAGACGGTTGGTGTTGTCCTTGCTCTCTTGCACATTGGGTTGGTTGAAGGCGTTGATCCCCAGGATGGCCCCGGCGGTTGCGGTGGCGATCTCCCAGCGGAAGAACTCCTGTCCCAGATCCATACGATCGTCCATCTGGATGGTGACTACCGGTTGCCCTGCCTCTTGCAATGCCGCCACGCCGCGTTCAAGCGCTTCATCTACCTCACCCTGCAGACGGATGGTGACGAAGAGCCGATCATCGCCGTAGGCCGATGGATCACCGATGGGCTCGCCGGCCACTGGCAAGAGCCCGGTGCCTTCCTTGCCCGTGCTTTCGGCCAGGAGTTGCTCCAGCCACATACCCAGCGTGGCGATCGGTTCTGGCACCAGGAACGTCACTTTGTCTCGCCCGTGTCGAGCCAATTCGCCCATCACCGCTCCCAGGACCACTCCAGGGTTTTCCTCCACGCGTACACAGGAGGCGCAGGCGTGTACCATCCGCAGCGACCGGGCCAGTAACTCGGCCACATTCAGCCCCATCAAAGCGGCCGGCACCAGGCCGAAGTAAGAGAGGGCCGAGTAGCGCCCGCCGATGTCGGTGAAGTTAAGGAAGGTCCGCCGAAAGCCCCGTTCCTGGGCCTGCTCCACCAGCGGCCTGCCGGGATCCGTGATGGCGACGAAGTTCTCACCTGCTCGGTCCCCCTTAAGTTCCTTGACCCTGGCGTAGAAATAGTCTGCAAAGGCCAGCGGTTCAGCCGTAGTACCCGACTTGCTGGCGACAATGAAAAGAGTGTCTGCAATCGGGACCTGACGCTCTATCTTCAGGATGGTAGCCGGGTCGGTAGTGTCCAGCACAGTCAGTGGCAAGCCGTCCTTCCCTGGCTTAAACGTGCGCTCGAATACTAATGGAGCCAAACTACTTCCTCCCATCCCCATGTGCACCACGTGGCGAAAGCCAGCAGCCTTCACCTCAACTAGAAAGTCATCCAGCTCACTCAGGTTCTCTTCCATCTTCTCGGCCACGTGTAGCCAGCCCAACGCGTTGCCGATCACTTCCTGATCTTTAGGATTGGTCTTCCACAAGGTGGGATCCTTACGCCACAGGCGTGCATCGAACCGCTCCTCCTCCAGTTCGTTGATACGGATCTGGACGGCCTCTTCGTAGATGCCAAGGCTGAGAGCCTGGCGATCTAGCGGCTCTTTCAGCGCGGCGGCACGCTCTTCCTTGAGGGTAGCCATCAGTTTATCGAAAGGCTTGTTGAATTTCTCCACTCCCTCGTCTTCTAATTGTTGGGTCACCGCGCCCAGGTCAACATCTACTTGGGGTAAGTGATCCAGCACCTCATAGGCTTCCGGCACATGTTCTTCCAGGCGGAGGGCTGGCTGACCATGATCTCGATAGGCGTTGAGAGTTTCAAGGGGGACAGTGTTCACCGTATCCGGGCCGATCAGCCCTTCCACGTATTTCACGTCGCTGTAAGCCGGATTCTTGGTGCTGGTGCTTGCCCATAAGAGTCGCTGGGTGCGAGCACCCTGGTCAGCCAACTCGAGGAATCGCTCGCTGCTGAAGATTTCCTGGTAAATTTGGTAAGCTACCTTCGCGCTGGCGATGGCGACCTGCCCGTGAAGAGACTCGGCCGTCTTGGCCGCAGGGCCGCCTGCCTGCATCACTTTCTCCAGCATAGGATCAACCAGCACGTCGATCCGGCTGAGGAAGAAACTGGCCACGGATGCCACGCGCTGGTTGGGTTTGTCCTGCTCCGCCCGCGCTTCCAGCCCGGCGATATAGGCCTCGGCTACCTTGCGATAGCGAGGCAGGCCGAAGAGCAGAGTGACGTTGACGTTGATCCCCGCGCTGATGAGCTGTTGAATGGCCGGCACCCCTTCTTGAGTTGCCGGGACCTTGATGAAAACGTTGGGCCGATCCAACGCAGCCCAGAGCCGGCGCGCTTCCGCGATGGTGCCATCTGTGTCGTGGGCCAGATGGGGCGAAACTTCCAGGCTCACAAACCCATCCCCGCCTTCCGTCTGATCGTAAATCGGACGGAAGAGATCCGCCGCTCGCTGCACGTCCTCCACGGTGAGAGTCTGATACATTTCCTCGACGCTTTTGCCCTCCAGTGCCAGGGCGCGGATGGCGTCGTCGTAGTCGTGGCTGCCGGCGATGGCTTTCTCAAAAATGGATGGGTTGGATGTCATGCCGCGTAGCCCGTCTTCTTCAATCAACTGCTGCAGTTCCCCCGAGGTGATCATTCCACGGCGGAGGAAGTCGAGCCAGATACTCTGGCCGAAAGAATTTAGTTTCAATAAAGGATTGTCTCTCATCATATCTACTCCTTATCTTATAAAACTGCTACTCTGGCAGAGCAGCGCCGATTGTGTTCCGCGTCACAAATGGGCAGCCCAAAAAGCTAGATCTTAGAAGATGCCTGAAAAGTCGTGGGGCCTGTCCGAGTCTGTTTCACCCTGCTTTTCAGACACCCTCTTAGATAGTCATGGTAACCGAATCATAACCTGTCGCACCATTGGGGTAAGTATCATGTCTCTCCTCGATTTGTAACGCTCCCGTACCATCCGTGGCGCGCACCCGGAAAGTATGCCGCCCGCCAACTGCGGGCCAGTCATAGCGCCATTGGACCCAGGTCAGCGGGCCGAGGGGGGGCGTACGCAGGACTGTCTCTGCCCATACCCCATTATCGACCTGTACTTGTACCTTCTCGATGCCTCGGTCTCCCGCCCAGGCGATCCCCCCAACCGGTACCTGGCCATTTTCGACGAAGTCCTTTGCCACCGTATCGATGATGGAAAGAATTTGGGGGCGTGCCTCGGCACTCCAGCCACGATCTTCCCAGTAGCCTGATGCTTTATGGTCGATCGCTTCGATGGACGTAATCCATTTCGGCTGTTTCATGCCATAGCGATTTGGGATATAGATGCGCAGCGGAAAGCCATGCGCCTGCGGGAGTGCATCGCCATTCATGCCGTACACAAGCAGCGTACGCGGGTCCATCATATCTTCCATTACTACACTTTCGTAGAAGCCATCGATGGACTTGATATACAGTTCTTTGGCTTCGGGACGTAGACCCAGGTCTTTGAGCAGGTCCCGCAGACGCACTCCTGTCCAATTGCTAGTACTGATCAGGTCCCCGCCGATGGGGTTGGAGATACAGCACAATGTGATGGGCTGGGTGACGGCCGGATAGGCAAGCAGATCAGGCAATGTGAGGGGGCGCGGGCGGTCAAAGAGGCCAGCCACCTGCAACACCCAAGACTGCTCCTGGATGGCAGGGGGGCGTGTGTCGATATCGACCCGGTAGAAGTCTTTATTCGGCGTCAGGTCGGGGCGGGTACCAGGAGCCGGCGGAATCCGATCGCGCTGGGTTGCTGCCGCGGTTGCTGTCGCTCGAAACGCTGGCGACACCGGTATGCTTGGCGGCCCACTCACAGCCGTGCCGGTCGCGCCTGGCGTAGTTGCCTTCAGCCGTGTCCCCGTCGTTTGTTGCTCAACTTCTAGCAGTCTGCCCAGCCCCCGTGCTGCCAGGGCTATCCCAATGGACCCGCCGGCGAGCTTTACCAGCAGCGCGCGCCGGGCGGCACGAGATTCTTCTGTCATAGCTGGAGCCGCCCCTGCCAGATCCTCCCTGGCGAGCCAGGTACCCAACAATGTCCCCCAGCCGACGATCAAGAGGGCCAGCCAGAGCAGCGCTGTGACCGGATTGCCAGCGATCGAAGTCCTTAGGTTGATCTCGATGGCCGCAAGCAATAGGAACACCACGAAGCCGATGACCGCCCCGACATTGCGGCCTGTCCAGTTGCTGCTGCGTATTATCAACGCCATAATGAAACCGAGCACCACACTGCCTGCTATCACTATCAGGATTCCCAGAAGCTGCTCGATATGCTTGGCAGTCCCACCGATAGGACCCAGGCCGAGTAGGGTAATGACACGCACTATCGTATCAAGGCCCACCGTGATCACACTGCCCGGCAGGACCCGTGCCAACCAGTCGAACAAATCAAAAGGAACAAAAGGCAAGCCCGCCGCTTGCTGCCCCAAGTAGGAAAGCGCAATCAGAGGCAAGCTGGTCAGTCCACCCAACAACGCTCCAAGAGACAGAGAGAGACGTCGCATGAGACTAACCTGCCTTCCTATAGAAACAGAAATAGTAGGTCACATAACAGATGTTTACCTTCCGGCATACAAGGTCGCTTTCCGTCTGATAGCTGCTCATTGTGCTTGCTCTTTGCTCTCCAGTGCCGCGATTTCGGCCAGGCGGCGCCGATAGCGCTCGGTGTCTCGGAAGCGAGCGGCCAAAAAGGCCTGAACCAGGTCCCAGGCCAGTTCATAACCTATCACACGTCCGCCCAGGCAGATAACATTCATGTCGTCATCCTCGACCCCTTGGTGGGCAGAATACACGTCGTGAATCAACCCGGCTCGAACGCCAGGCACCTTGTTGGCAGCCACACACGCTCCCACGCCGCTGCCGCATATCGCCACCCCGCGCGTTATCTTTCCCTGGGCCACGGCTCTGGACAGTGGTACCACGTAGTCAGGGTAGTCATCGTCAGGAATCAGGTTGTTAGCGCCAAAATCCACCACCTCGTGTCCCTCGTCACGCAGTGCCTGGGCTATTTGTTCTTTCAGTGCAAACCCACCATGGTCGGCAGCGATTCCAATGCGCATTGTGCTCACTTTTCCCCTTTCTTCAGCAAGGCGAGGACTCGTTGATGGACGTTTTCAACGTTGAAGCCGTATTCCTGCATCACCACGTCCCCGGGAGCCGATGCGCCAAAACGATCCACGCCAATTACATCGCCCTGGTCGCCCAGGTAACGGTACCATCCCTGCGGCGCGCCCGCCTCGACTGCCAGCCGTGCACGGACGGATGGCAACAAGACCGAGTCGCGATACGCTTGGGATTGGGCTTCAAACAGTTCCCAACTGGGCATCGAAACGACGCGCGCTTGTATATTCTGCTTCAGCAACTCTTGGCGTGTCTCAAGGATCAGGCTGACTTCCGATCCAGTAGCGATCAGGATCACGTCGGGCTTGCCGTTTGGCGCGTCGGCCAAAACGTACGCACCACGCCGCAGACCCTCAGCCGCCGCAAGCTGGCTGCGATCCAGCGTGGGCACATTTTGCCTGGTCAACACCAGCGCAACCGGGCGATTTCGCGTTTCGAGCGCCACGCGCCAGGCGACGACGGTCTCGTTGGCGTCGGCCGGCCGAATAACCGTGAGATTCGGAATCGCCCGCAGGCTGGCGAGTTGTTCAACCGATTGATGGGTGGGACCGTCCTCACCCAGGCCGATGCTGTCGTGGGTAAATACGTAGATCACGTGCAGTTCCGATAGCGCCGCCAGGCGAATCGAGGGACGCATGTAATCGGAAAAGATCAAGAATGTCGCACCGAAGGGGACCGTCCCCCCGTGGGCCGCCATACCGTTCAATATTGCGCCCATCGCGTGCTCGCGCACGCCAAAGTGCAAATTGGAACCGGCGTAACTCCAGCCTCCACCGGCCGAACCCTGCATATCACCCGTCGCCTTCTCAGGATTTTCGAAGTCACCCATACCCTGCAGCGCCGTGTGCGTCGAAGGATCCAAATCTGCCGAGCCGCCAATAAGTGCCGGGAGCCTGGGGGTAATCGCGTTCAAAACTTTCCCCGATGCAACGCGTGTTTTTAACCCCTTGGCGTCGGCGGGAAAATGGGGCATGTCTGTGTCCCAACCTTGGGGCAATTCACCCCGCATGATTTGTTGGAGTTCCGAGGCAAGATCAGGATAAGCGCGCGCGTATGCGGACAACTTATCGTTCCACTCAGCTTCGGCCTGCCTGCCCCGGTCAACGGCCTGGCGAAAATGTTCGAGCACTTCGTCTGGAACGTAAAACGGCGGTTCGACCGGCCAGCCCAGATTTTCTTTCGTCAACTTCACTTCTTCCTCGCCCAGCGGTGAGCCGTGCGCTTCATAGGTATCTTGCTTGTTCGGCGATCCGTAGCCCAGGTGCGTACGCACCAGAATCAGCGACGGGCGTTCCGTTTCGTTACGCGCTGTGCGCAGCGCCTGGTCGAGCGCATCCAGGTCGTTGCCATCCTCTATGGATTGCGTATGCCAGCCGTACGCCTCGAATCGTTTCGCGCGGTCTTCGGTAAACGTGATATTCGTTCCGGCAGCGAGGGAAACGTGGTTGTTGTCGTACAGGTAGATCAGTTTACCCAGTTTCAAGTGACCGGCGAGCGACGCTGCTTCCGACGCGACGCCTTCCATCAGATCACCATCGCTGACAAGCCCGTAGGTGAAGTGGTTGATGATCTCAAAATCAGGGCGATTGTAACGCGCGGCCAGGTGTGCTTCCGCAATGGCCATACCCACACCGTTGCCAAATCCTTGCCCGAGCGGCCCTGTTGTCACTTCGACTCCTGGCGTGAGGCCACGCTCGGGATGACCGGGTGTGATACTTCCCCACTGACGGAACTGCTTGATCTGTTCGAGGGGGAGATCGTAGCCAGTCAGATAGAGCAAACTATAAAGCAGCATCGATCCGTGGCCCGCGGAAAGGACAAACCGGTCTCGATCGAACCAATTGGGATTGGTCGGATTGTGTTTGAGAAAACGTGTCCACAAGACGTAAGCCATAGGTGCCGCGTCTAGCGGCAACCCCGGATGCCCGCTATTAGCTTTTTGCACGGCATCTACCGACAAGAAGCGTATGCTATTAATGGCCAATTCGTCCAATTTTGTTGGGGAGAGGGTTGACGCAAGTTCGGTCTTCACTAGTCATTTCCTTTCTTGCAACTAAGTACGGACAAATAAGTCTTGATGGGTAAATGCCTGGTTTCTCAGGCCAAAACGCCCGAGAAAACGGGCGGAACTTCTTTGAATGTACTTAAAGGCTTTCAGGCAGGGACAACACACGGTGCCAGGACCTTCAGCCCTCACCTGCAGTTTCTACACTCGCCGCCTGCGGCAGAACCCACATTTGTCTGTCAGGCACGCTGTTCACTTTCGAGGGTGAGACGTAAACGTGGCCCCTCGAAAGGCAGGCCGAATAGCGGCGCCAGTACACACCAATCGAATGTGCCGGCTGCCAACGGTACCAGGCCAATGATGGCCAAGATCCAGCCGCCGATGCCTCGAACCCGCCCCAGCCCAGCGCCAATCAGGGCCAGGCCGGCGGCGATGCGGGCCAGCCGCCCGGCGACGCTGGAGATAATACGGAAAACTGCACTCGTGTTCATATTGCTACCTGCACCTTCTACACCCTGTTCAGTGTGAATTGCCAAACTATAACCGGTGATCGTCGTCCAGTGGCTAATCTACCCTACCCGATCCAGGGCTTACCAGCTTTAATCGCCAGCATAAGAGGATCGTTGTGAATGCATCGCCAGGGCTGCTGCTCCGACCACGCCAGCATCATTTTTCAATTGTGCTGGGAGAACCTGCAACGGAGCACTGACCGCCTCTAAGGCTCGCTCGCATACACCCTCATCAATGCGATCTACCAATTCTGGCAGCCCCTCGATTACCCCTCCGCCCAGAATCAAGCGGCAAGGATTGAAGGCATTCACCAGGCCAACGGCGCCAGCGACGAGAGCCTGGGCCACTTCATCTACCAATTTTCGAGCCAATGGATCACCTGCGTGAAAGGCCTGGGCCACGATTTTGGCGGTGACGGCTTTCTGCTGGCCGCCCGCCATCTGCACCAGAGAAGCCCCAGCGGCCGGGTCGGCGGCGATGGCCTCCTGAGCCCGCCAGGCGATGGCCCAGCCCCCTGCCAAAGCCTCCAGGCAACCCTGATTGCCGCAGTGACACATGGGACCGTGCAGGTCAAGCGTGATGTGGCCAAGTTCACCGGCTGCGTTGCTGCAACCGGCTAGCATCCGTCCCCCGCTCACCACCCCGCCGCCGATACCGGTGCCTACAAAGAGACACACCAGATCGTCGCACCCCTGGCCGGCACCGTGAAGCCACTCACCCCAGGCAGCGGCGCGCACATCGTTAGTCACCACCACCGGCAACCTCAGGGTCCGGCTCAAATCGGCCTGGAGCGGCACGTCATGCCAATCCAGGTTAGGGGCAAAGTGTACGACGCCGCTGGCCGGCTCAATCTGCCCAGCCACCCCTACCCCCACGCCGGCTGGCGAAGAATCTGTGCTCTCCTGCAACTCGCGCACGGCAGCGATGATCTCGGCCTCGATGGCGGCCGGGCCGTCCTTGACATCGGTGGCCCGCCGCAGCCGCTGCCGCACCTGCCCTTCCGAGTCTACCTGGGCCACTTCTACCTTGGTACCTCCCAGATCAACGCCCATTGCCCATAGATTTGCCGTCATGGTCTGGTTTCTCCCATTTGAAGTTATGCCAGGCTGATGCTCTGCTGCCTGGAGTTTGCCAGGTGAGTCGGTCAGTGGCCTAGGGCCTTATGTGCCTTGACCTCGTCTGCGTTCGGATCATCGTAGATGTGTTTCAACTTGAAGCCAATCCCGACCAGTGCCTCCTCAATCAGCTCATCGCTTATACGCTCCCTATCATATTCAATCGTCACATCCCCATTGGCATGGATGGTCCAATCGATCACACCATGGATCTTAGGGATTAAGTCTTCAAGTTCTTTTTCGGTAGCTGCTGGAGTATAAGGGTCTTTGGCAACAAATCTTGCTAAACCCATTGGAATCTCCTTTCACAAATTTGATACATAGTCATCCTTTTCCCGGCCCTCGTTTCTCGTTGCCAGAACCTCTTTCAGCGAGTAAACAAAAGCCGGGACTGCGACCATGATCATAAACAGCCCAATAAACACGTACCCCGCATCAAGGGGCAGATAGCGATCCAGACCAAGAAGTGTTGCAATTCCAAAAACTCCGAAAAGTAATCCGCCGAAGAATAATGTTCTGCCGCCTGTCTGAGCGCCGATGCGCTTGATCTCCTGCTCCGTCAGAGCGTGCGTCCAGTGCAAGGATGCTCCAAACAGGGCGCCCACAATTACCAGCATGATCATCGTGCCCAGTCCGAATAAAAGGCCTGGCAGAAACCCTAACCACGCGCTTCGCATAGCGGGGGCAGCAACCGTGTTGATAAAGAGCGAGAATCCACCGAAACCAAAACCTGCGATAAATCCGTGGACAATCGTCCACCGGGCAGGTGGGGGTGCCGCCGCCGGTGCTGCCGGCTCTACATGGTGCCTGGTGAGAACTGCAACACTCGGGCTCATATCGCGCGCCTCATCGTGATGGTGTCCTACGAGATGGAGGTGAGGGTAGCGATTCTGACGTAGAACAATTATGCCAGCGGCCGACATGGCAAACCCGACCACAAAGTAAACGATCCCATTGATGGTGGGTGAGAGCAGAAACGGCGCCAATGCCAGGTAGGCTGCTTCTGAGAGAAGCATACGCTGAAACGTAAAAGCGCCCGAAAAATAAAGCCCTGCCTTCATGCCTTCCCGTCCGCTTGCGCTGCCAATGGCATAGCTAAACGTGATGGGCCAGGTGTGTTCGTCAGGTAGAATGCCATGCAGCAAGCCAAAGAGGAACGAGTAAGCGACTGCGGTGAGTGGAGTCATTGTAAAACCTTCGAATTGCAAATTGCTGATTCTCCTTAATTAATCCATAAATCACCCATGCTCTTATTATTTATTATAGCCCGTTGCTTGCCTGCCTGTCTTTATGGCTGCCTAAAGCGATGCTTAAGGTAACCTTAAGGCTGCTATGAATGTTGAGCAATGGTTCAATTTTGTTGAATAGGATTTCCTAGCCTACTCGGGGGGCTCATCATCCATAAGCTCGGGTACCGGCATCACATGCAAAGTCAGTCCCTCCACATCCTCGATGATAACTTGCTGCCCATGATGCAAGGGCTCGGGGCAAATGGCGTGCCAGATTTCGCCCCGATAGTGCACCTCTATCTCGCCCTTTTTCGACGTGACCACCACCGCCCGCTCTCCGATCATTGCCTTCTCGCCAGTGACTGACGGCTGGCGCTGCGCCTGGAGGACTTTTCGCTGGATTATGAGGTAGCCGATCAGGAGCACCACGCCCAGAGGCAAGGCCACTTGCCATGGTAGCAGGAGGAATAGAACCAACGCCAGCAGTAGCAAAAACAGGAGTAAGTGATAGTGCATATCGAACCTCCCGGCGCTTTGTATCAAATAAGCCATGGATGAGAATGCGCCTTCATTCTATCTATCTATGGCGTACGACGCGATTTCAGAAAGGCAACCAGGTCATTCACTTGTTGGGGGGTCAGGATGCTGGCAAAAGCTGGCATATTCGTCCCTCCATTGAGAATGCGGACCGTCATGTCTTCAGGGGTAAGCCGATTCCCTATGTCTGAGAGGTTGGGACCGCGACGGCCACCGTACCCCTGGATCATATGGCAATATTCACAGCCTTTGTCGTGGAACAGTTTGGCGCCATCAGCGACAGGGCCGCTGCTGGCGGCCACCACTTGCTCGGGCAACGGCGGCGCAGAGAAGTCGGGAGACCAGTATGAGTTTTCTCCGGCTATCCCCAGCGTGATGATCATCACCACGGCGATGAGCACAATGCCGATAGCCCACGGACGCTTGCGTGGACTTCGTTCGCCCCGATTGGCTAAGAAAGGCAAAAGAATCAGCACCAGGCCGAGAGCCAGAGGCCCATAGATCATGATATATCCCTCAGTTGCCGGCGGAACGAGCGCCATTAAGGCGAAGACCCACAGAAAATACCAATCGGGCCGCGGCAAGGCCTGGACAATGGCGGGATTGGGCGGCTTAGTTAGTGCGGGGGCGCCAAAAATCACCGCCAATGCTACAACAACCAGGATCATAACTGCTGAGAAAACAGCGTCGCGCCAGGCAGCGTCCGGCCAAAAGGGCCGCCCAACCCGATGCAGCAGATCCTGATACCAGGCACGATAGGTCTTGGTGTCTACCGGTCGGCCGGCCTCCGGGGGTTCAGAGATGCCGTTACGCAGTACCAGGTACAGGTGAATCCCGACAATGCCGATGATGACCGCCGGGAACAGGAAAACGTGGACGGAAAAGAACCGGCTCAGCGTCGCCCCGCCGATTACATCGCCTCCAAGAATAAAACGTGCGATCCCTTTGCCGATGAGGGGTGCGCGTCCTGCTATCTCGGCAGCGACGACAGCCGTCCAGATAGCATTTTGGTCCCAGCGCAACAATTGTCCTGAAAAGGCCGTTCCCAGAGTGAACAGCAACAACACCGTTCCCGTAAGCCAGCTCATCTCCCGTGGAAACTTGTATACCCCCATCAGAAAAACACGAGCCATATGAACGCCAACCAACAAAACCATCGCGGATGCCCCAAAGAAATGCATGCCGCGCAGCACCGACCCCATAAAGGCGTCGTTGCTTATAAATTGCAAGCTCTGGTAAGCTTCTCCCGCGGAAGGGACATACGAAAGAGCCAGAATAACCCCAGTGACAACTTGCAAGATAAAGGCGAACAGCGTGGCACTGCCGAAGACGTACCACCAGTCACTTCCGGGTGGCACCGGATGCTTTGCGATCGGCCCTATGGCGTTGGAGGTCCCGGTACGATCATCAAACCACCTCCACGCACGTTTCAGAATGTTCATTGCGATGCTCCTATCATTATTCAACGGTTGTAATCGGAATTGGACTGGTGCGAATCTCGACCTGTCCATTCTGCACACGCACCGGATACTGGGGCAGCGGTAGCGGTGGTGGTCCAGCAGCTACCACGCCGTTTTGGTAATACACCCCCCCATGGCAGGGACACATAAACAGCTCGGCATCTGCCAACCATCTCACCGGACAACCCAGGTGGGTGCAGTTGACTGAGAATGCTGTAAACTCCTGTTCGCTGTCGCGACGCAGCCAGGCTGCGGTGTTGGCGGTGACGCCGGCCCACGGCAGCGGGGAAGCATCAAGAAACGATACCAACACTGTTTCCCCCACCTTGAAGTTGTCTACAGTTCCTACGGCGCGCCAAGTCTCGGGTGGTTCCCGCAGGAATGGCGAGAATATAAAGCTGATGATGGGCACGCTGGCGGCGGCTGCGGCCAGAGCGCCTAATCCGATGCTTAGCCTTGTCAGAAATTGCCGTCGACCTATCATATCCTGGCCGTTATTTTCATTCGACTGTGTTACGTCTGGCATCCTGCTGTTCATGAAACAACTCCCTAACCCAGCCATAGATGGCGAGTGCTGTCAGGACGAACCCTATGCCTGAGATGATAAATGTAGTCACAATGCCCCATAGTACAGAGACGACGCCAATAGCCAGCACTCCTGGCCAGTAAGTCGGCTGAGGCAGCGTTTCGGGTCGCGGTTTCTGCCACCCGGAACGGACCTCAACAGTGGCGGCCTGAGCTTGATGCTCAAAGCCCTGCGTATTTTCTGTTTCTTGTGCCATTTTTCCTTCTCTATAATTTGTAGTTTGACAATTTATCCATCTCATCTTCCTCAGGCATGCTGTACCAGCGGGTCAGCGCGCCGATGATACCGGAGAGGTATGCCAGGCCGCCGGGAACCCACATCAAAAGCCCACCCAGTTGCTGGTCTGCCGCTGGGGAAAGCCCCCAACCATCGCGCAACAGTGGCAAGGCGCCGATCTCGTCCTTCGGGTCGAGATAGGCGGGATATATGCCCGGTGGGCTAAAGGTCAGAATAATGCCCAGGATACTGGTAGCGGCGGAGGCAGCAAAGAGATAGGGTATTGTGGCGAGGGGTGCCAGACGTCGTTCCGTCAGCGGCGACAGGATCGGCCACCAGAAGATGGAGGATGTTACCAAGAAAGATAGATGTTCCACGATATGGATATTCTCATCGGCCAGGGTGGCGTTGTACAAAATCGGCGCGTGCCACACCCATATAGTGCCCATCCCCAGCAGCCATGCCAGCAGTGGCCGGTTAAGGATCCGCTCGATCCGGTTGGCCAGCGGCCAATCCAGTATCCGCTGAGCAAGCCACCTGGGAATACCCAGAAGCATGAGCGGCGGCACGACCAGTATGAGCAGCAGATGCTGTGCCATATGCGCACTAAAGAGATAGGTGTCGCCCAATTCCTCAAGGGGTGACTCCAGAGCCAACAACATCACCAGAACGCCGGCCACGAAAAACAGCATTTTGCTGGTTATGCGGGAACGAACTACCACCAGGTAGCCCCCGATCAGTGCCGCACATCCCACCAGCACCGACGGATCCCAACTCCAGGTTGATGCCAACAACTGCCAGGTTGTCATAGTTACAGCACCAACGTCAGGTAGACCACACTGAAGATGACAATCCACACCGCATCCACGAAGTGCCAGTAGAGTGAGATCACCGTCACCCCGGCAGATTGCGTGCCTTTGAAATGGCCGGCCCGAGTCAAACCGAACAGAGTCGCCAACATAACCAATCCGATCAAAACGTGAAGCCCATGGAAGCCCGTCAGTGTGAAGAAGGTCGTGCCGAACAGATTACGGCTAATTGTCGCACCCTGGCCGATCAAATGGCTCCATTCTATGCCCTGCCCGGTCAAAAATAGAACGCCGAGCACGATCGTGGCCAGCAGCCACATTCCCAGTCTTGAGTGGTTTCCCTGCTCCAAATTCTTACCTGCCCGCCATATCGTGAAGCTACTGCTCCAGAGGAAGAGCGAAACGAAACCGGTAACGGCCGGGTCCAGGCTGCTGGCTGCCGTCGGGCCGCTGACAGTCCCACTGTTGAAGTAGCCGTACGCCAGAATCAGCAGTGTGAAAAAAATCGACTCGGAGGCGATAAAGAGGATCATGCCCAGTTTGTTTTTCTCCATCATCAAGAAGTCCATCCTTTCTGCTTGGTCCTCTACAAGAGGATCAGTGCTTGTCCAGAAATAACTCCGTACTTGTGCAGCCAGTTTACGCCTGATTTGCCAATGCAAATGCAAAGTTATTAATGGACAAGTACTTACGACTCGGAATGTTCCCAATCGGGATTTTCCGGATGAGCCAAGTCCCACAGAGGACGCCGGCCGTGAACGGGGGGCACCTGATCGAAGTTGTCGACTGGTGGCGGCGACGTCGTCGCCCACTCCAGGGTCCAGCCTTCCCATGGATTATCGCCCGCAATCTGGCCGCTGCGCAGGCTGATGATCACATTCCACAGGAACACGAGCACCGACAGCCCCAAGATGAAGGCGCCTATCGTCGAGATCAGGTTCATAGTGCCCCAGCCCGGCAGATTGGGATAAGTCCAGACCCGGCGCGGCATGCCGATGAGCCCCAGGATATGCTGCACAAAGAACGTCAGGTTGAAGCCGATGAAGGTGAGCAAGAAATGTAGCTTGCCCCACCCTTCTGAAAGCAACCGCCCGGTTATCTTGGGGAACCAATAGTAAAGCCCGGCGAAGATGGCCAAGACCGTCCCCCCAAAAAGCACATAGTGGAAATGGGCCACGACGTAATAGGTATCCGTCGTCTGCCAGTCGGTGGGGACAGCGGCGAAGGTCACGCCGCTGATGCCGCCGATGGTGAACATAACCAGGAAGGTTGCGGCGAACAGCATCGAAGTGGTAAAGCGTATCTTACCGCCCCACATCGTCGCCGTCCAGTTGAAAATCTTGATCCCGGTCGGGACCGCGATGGCGAAACTGGCGGTGGCGAACGCCGTGTTGAACGGGTGACCCAGGCCCACCGCAAACATGTGGTGGGCATACACCGCGAAGCTGAGGACGCCAATGGCCACCGACGATGCGGCCACAAACGAATAGCCAAAGATCGGCTTGCGTGAAAAAACCGGAATGACCTCGGAGATCATGCCCCAGGCAGGCAGAATCATGATGTAGACTTCCGGATGGCCGAAGGCCCAAAAGTATTGCTGCCATAGAATCGCCGACCCGCCAGTTGCTGGCGTGAAAAAGTGGGCCTGGAGCTGCCGGTCGATGAGAAGCATCACCAGCGCTGAGTTGAGAGGTGGCAGCGCGAACAAGATGACGAAACCATTGACCAGCACCATCCACACAAAGAGGGGTACCCGGCGTAAGCTCATTCCCGGCGTGCGCAGGGTCAAGATAGTGACGATGAGGTTGATAGCGCCGGTTACCGTCCCTATGCCGACCCCGAGCAGCCCGAGCGCCCAATAGTCCTGCCCTGCACTGGGGGTGTAAGGCGTCTCGCTGAGGGGGGCGTAGCTGAACCAGCCAGCAGTAGGAGCCCCACCGCCGGCGCCACCGGAACCGCCAGCACTGGCGCCCCCGCCGCCAATGAAGCTGTAATACAGCATCAGGCCGCCCACGAGAAAAATCCAGAAACTAAATGCGTTCAACCGTGGATAGGCAACGTCTCGCGCCCCGATCATGAGTGGTACAAAGTAAATCGAAAAGCCGATCAGCACGGGTACGACCACCAGAAAGATCATGGTGGTGCCGTGCATGGTGAATAGCTGATTGTAAGCCTGCGGCGACAGAAAGGTGTTCTCTGGCCGGGCAAGCTGGGTGCGCATCAGCAGCGCTTCGAACCCACCCACGAGGAAGAAGAAAAGAGTCGCCAGGAAGTACATAATACCGATCTGTTTGTGATCGACTGATGATATCCAACTGAGTAGACCTTTGTATTCTTTCGGCCATGGGGGGCGCATCGCGGTTTCTTGAACTAATGGAATCTCGCTCATTTTGAAGCCTCCAGGTACGCTACGAGGGCTTTTATTTCCACATCCGTCAGGTTCAGATTTGGCATGTGGATGCCCGGTTTCACTGCTTGAGGATTGCGGAGCCACTTGGCAAGATTGTCCGGCGTGTTCTCTAAGACACCGGTGCCAATCGTTTCACGGTCCCCAAAATGGGTCAGATCGGGCCCAATCGGTTGATCGACATGGCAGTTTACACATGGCATACTCATATAGAGTTGCTCTCCCACGGCTGCTTCCCCCGTGAGGGTCGGGGTCTGCAGTTGCTCTTGCTCCCATGCCTTGAACTCGTCCTGTGTCTGCGCGATGACCCGAATGCGCATCCAGGCATGTTCCAGTCCACAGTACTCAGCACAACTCCCGAGGTAAGTGCCTGGCGTATCGGTCTCCAGCCATATATGGTTGGGGTGGCCTGGGATTGCGTCCATCTTGCGTCCCAACTGCGGCACCCAGAAGTCATGGATGACATCGGCCGACTCAATTCGAGTCAGCAACCGGGTACCGGTCGGTATGTGAATCTCATTCGCAGTTGTGACCCCCGTTTTGGGATAGTGCACCTCCCACCACCACTGGTGTGCGATGATCACCAAATCGGGCTGCCCTTGCCCAGCCAGGACCGTCGGATCGGCTACCTGCATCGTATAGATCGTGAAGACGAGCAGAACGGCCAACAATAGCGCGGGCGCCAAAGTCCAGCTAATCTCCAAAGTCCGATTACCAAAAGTTTGTGGTGGCTCGCCCTCGCCCGGCCGGCTGCGATACCGTATCGAAGCGTAGATAACCAGGCTGGTGACGATGGCCAAAATGACCATCCCGATGATTAAGACCAGAATGAACAGATTCGAAATGGCCAGCGCCTGAGGTGAAACAGGATTGAACGGCGAACTGGGCATTTTACCCTCCTCAATATAAATGCGACGTTATTACCTATACCCGCCCAGGGGATACTTAAGCACTGCAAGTAGCCCCGATGAGTAGTAAGGACGTCTATTATGTCTAATTCTGATTAGGTACTTACCCTTTTAGTGACCCTCACCCGGGTAGTAGCTTAATCTTGATACCCTATCATGGAGTGGGTACAGCCAGTATTAGGGTGATTAGGGGTTTGTCATTCCCGGCGATCGGTCATTTGCCGTTCACCCACATTGGCACGACTTCTGGCTCCACGCCGGTTATACACACAGCAGCGTTGCTCCACTAAGCCTTTACGTCGTATCCCTGCGCACCGGGATAGTGGGCAGCATTTCAATGCTGTGTTTGTCTAGTTTCAGGTATACGCTATCTTCTTCGATGCGATCAATCTGCGAGACGGAAATAGTCACGTCTTTTTGGCCCCACAGGTGCCCTTCCCTGAGCACCAGGTGGGTGATGTACCCGTTCGTCGGGTCGACCAGAAACTCGTCTACCCGGCCTACATGCCCGTCGGTGGCTTCTACTCGAGCGCCCCGGCGTATCGCCAGTTCACCCGGCGGAATGCGTTCGTGTTCCACTGGCAGCGTCTCAGCCTGGGGGATAACGTAGGGCCACTTCATATAGGGATCGCCGGTATATTCGGGAAAGTCGCTCGAGACGAATTCAGTCTCGACAAACGCCTCGAACATTGCCAGTTCGTGGCCGGCGCAGCGTAGCCGAATCAATTGGGGAGTTGCTTCCACCACGTAGTCAATGGGCACCACATACTCAGTGTGTGGAAATCGCTTTTCCTTGACTACCAGGTGCGTAACCCGCCGTGTCGTGGGATTCAGAATGATGTACGTGGAACGACCACAAAGGCCGTCGGCGCAGTGCACTTCAGCATTTACAGGGATGTCCATAGTTCTTACCTCTTTCGGCCTCAGTTCAAGATTTCAGTCGAGATGGGGGTCAAAAGAAGAATTACACTGCTACCTACTTCCGCTGAAACCGGTATGTATTCCATCTGTTTACTAAAGAAATATATCTCTATGATAACAATATTTAACCCGTTTGTCCTTATGCCTGGCTAAAGCCTGGCTTAAGGCAACCTTAAGACATGTCTGAGTTTGCAGTGAAGATAAAGAAAAAAAAGCCATTCGTGCAGGTAGAATGGCTTTTCTTGAACTGACCTTGCCGGTCGTAGGGAAGGATGCCGTTGGACTAAGCGGATGTCTGAAAAGCCCACCCCACGACTTTTCAGACATCCGCTAAGGCTCTTGAACGCTTTCTCCGACCCGGCTGAGCCGGCGCCCGTTTTTAGTCTTTTGGCCGCCAGCCTTGCCTTTCTTTAGAAAGCCCTTGGCCAGTGCACCGAACTCCTGGGGGCTGGTAAATGCCCCCTGGATAATCCCCGCCTCGAAGCCGCTATGCATCATGCATGAGGCGCAACGGGCATCCTTGTCCACCCCATAATGCTCCCAGAGCGAGGCCTCCATCAATTCCTGCAATGACTGGGTGTGCTCATCGGCGATGAGATAGCAGGGCTTGCGCCAGCCAAGAGGTGTATAGGTCGGGTTCGTCCAGGCCTGGCAAGGATAGTCGCGCTCACCCCGCAAAAACGACAGGTACAGCGGGTTATTATAGAAATTGAAGCTCCTTGTGGGATCCAGGGCCTTCCGAAAAGTCTGAATCGACTCCTTACGCTCCAAAAAAATATCATGGGTGGGCACGGACTGGTAAGGATATCCCGCCGAAATCATCATGCCTTCTACACCCAGGTCTGTCAGTAACTGGAAGAGCTCGTGAAGATCACCCACTTTACTATCCTTAAAGACCGTCGTATTGGTGCAGACCCGGTAGCCCTCTTTGAGCGCCTGCTTGAGTGCCTTCATCGCCTTCTCCCAGGTTCCCTTGCGCTCAACCCAATAGTCGTGACTTTCCTCCATACCGTCTAGGTGCACCACCCAACAAAAGTATTTAGACGGCTTGATTTTCTGCATAGCCCGCTCCAGCAGCAGCCCGTTCGTGCAGACGAAGACGAAGCGCTTTTGCTTGATAATCCCGGAGACGATTTCGTCGATCTCAGGATGGATGAGCGGCTCGCCTCCAGCGATGGAGACGACGGGTGATCCCGCTTCTTCGACTACCTCCAGGCACTTTTCCACCGAGAGCATCTTTTTCTTCATGATCACACTCTCGTGATACTCGCGAATCCGGCCACAACCCTTGCAGGTGAGATTACAGGTTTCCAGGGGTTCGAGCATAGTCACGATTGGGAAGCGCTTCCGACCCGCCAGGCGATTTTTCCAGACGTGCCATGCCATACGTAGCCCGAGTTCAATTGGAGGTTTGCGCGACATCAGTCCTTTTCCTTTCTGTTGCTCCTGAGCTAGACCAAAGTGCCGTCACTGGCGGCGTAATACTGAACTCTACTGTATTGTTCGCTGGTCGCTTGCTCAACCAGACGGCGAACGTCGCTACGGCTGAGCTTATATTCGCCGCGGGCCAGGACGTCGAGGGTAGCATTGGCCAGAATGAATGGAATTTTACAAAAGTCCAGAGCAGGGCCAGGCGGAAGATCTCTCACATAGGCGTCGGCAAGTAGGAGATTACGACGTGCATACATTTGCACACTCTCCTGGTCCCAATTCTCTGGAAGGAAATCCACGCCGCGAGCCAGATCTTCAGTGCGGTTTCGGAGAATATTGACGGCCTGCAACCCACGACCAAAACCGATGGCATACCACCGGTTGGTTTGGGTGCCATCGTACCACGCCCACAAGTCAGATAGCAGCAGTCCGACAGCGCCAGCCACGCTAAACGTATAGTGGTTCAGATCAGCTTCCGTGTGAATCTGCCAGCCGTCAGCCGCCCAGTAAGCCATACGATCTGCCATTGCTGCGGTCGCATCGCATATACGGGCGGCAATGGTCTGGGGTGCAAGTCGAGTCCACTCGCCAATACGGAGGGTTACCTCTGGGAGAGAAATTCGAAAGGATCCCATCGTTGCTGCAAAGTGGTCAACTGCCGAATCATCAGCTAATGATTGTAATTGGAGACTAATGGCTCGTAACAGTTCCGCCTTGATGAGGTTATGTAGTTCTGGATGATCTTCAATCTCATCAATGGCGCGCATACATAGGTATGCTGACGCGACCGCTTCCAGCAGGCCCGGCGGTAAACGGCTGATTGGAATGTAGAAAGTCCGGCTGGTTGCACTCAAGACATCCATCGCATCTTTATCGAAAGACATTTTTTCCTACCTCTCTCAACTTATTGAGCTCCAACGGGTGCCCCGACTGGTTGTTCCATCTGTTGCACGGGCGTCGGCGCAGGACGAATCGTCTTCAGGTAACCCCAGAATCTCAGGGACACGCCACTACTCATGGCAATGTAGAGATAGCTATCCCCAGTATATCATCGATAGCCAGGAGAGGATGACCCCATTGACGTGTATCTGTATAATTTGAGGCATCCCCAGAATACACCCTCGTGTAAACATGGTAACCGTATTTGTAAGATCAACTATATCTTACTTGGCTCAGATTCGTCCTTAAGCGTAGCTTAAGACAACCTTAAGACGACTTTAAGATGAGGAGATAGGCCCGGAATAGAATCAAAAACGTGCCGGAACTCGACTCCGGCACGTTTTACAGCAAGTTATTCTCTAATCGTAGTGGCGATTCACCCTTAGCCCGGCGTTTGTTTTAGCCCGTCCAGGGCGGCCTTGGCCGG
>JAHELX010000280.1 GCA_024643945.1 Anaerolineales bacterium | reverse complement strand
CCGCCCGCCCCAGAGTCCATCTGCGACCGTTGGATGCTCCCTCAGCCTGTACCGGGTCCTCTGAAGCCGTGGACGCACCATTTGCAAGCGCTGTGTGGGCAGATGGGTGGGGTTTGTCCTGGACTTGCCCGGCTGTTATGGCTATCGGTTGTGGTTTGCCACAGCGTGGGCAAAAGGGTTCGTGGGCGGGAAAAGTTGTCCCGCAATTATTACAGAGCTTCGACGTGTTGGTCGTCATGGCGAAGTACCTGCAAGGTGTAGCGAAGTCTGGTAATCTGCCATCAGCTCCCCGTTAGGCGTGATGAACTGAATTTGAAGTGGCGAGTCGCCTCTGTTCGGGATAGGTCTTTCCACGGGGTGGATAGGATTCAGGGTCAAGGGGTCACGCAAGAGCTCAACCCCGCCTGCTGAGAGCACTAGCGTAGCCTGTCCCGGCCGCGCGCCGAGGATGCGCAAGGCCACTCCATTCAACAGGCTGAAGGCGACGTGGGCGTTGGCAAAGGTCGGCTCACCTAATCCGGCCAGTGGCCACCAGGTTTCGTGCCACTCGATAGCGTCACCTGGGGCGATTTGGACATCATCTTCCGGCCAAAAGCCTGGGTTGATACCGCCCCATATTTCGACGTATTGGCTGTTATCATCAGTGTAGCTGCGGTCGCCAAAGTTGGGGCCAAAGGCGAAGAACTTATGGCCTGGTATCTGCCCCGGCGATATAATCCGGGCAACTGCCAGATCAGCAGCCGGGTTGTAGACGGCCATGAAGTTGGCTTGCATGTAAGGGATGAAGAAGCCCAGGTAGTTGGTCCACTGATCATAGCGGCTCAAGTCACGGCCGGCTACGACCGGCCACGGCATGGGCGAGCGGGGCCCCGGCAGGTCCCAGCCTGCTTCCCCTCGACTGTGAACGACGACCTGGTTCGTCGGCAAGATGATGTGTGTGTTGGGCGCTAGCGAAGGGCCACCCGGCGCAAGCGCCGCACTTAGCCAAAATTGTACAGGTAGCGTACGGTCCGTGCCGTTGATCAGCCGGGGCTGAACGGAGAATGTGGCGCTATCGGCGAGCAGGGTTACTCGCACCTCGGCCCGCACCCGACCGGGTTCGGTGCTGTCGCGCAAGGTGACGGTCACGCTTTCAGGGGTAGAAGCCACGTCGTAAGTCCATGGCAGACCCCAGGCGTAACCGTGTTCCTGCACCGGAAACGCCCATTCCATACCGCCCATCCCCAGCCACCAGTTGTCCTCAATAGGAAACAATGGCCCGTAGCGGGATGGTTTGACGACGGGGTTGTGGTAAAAAATCTCCTGGCCGGTAGACTTGACAAGTGCGCTGTAGAGGCGGCCACCCAGTTCAGGCAGAAAAGTGAGCCGCAGGTAAGGGTTCTCAATCATCAGCGTCTGATAAATCTGAGACAATGGCCTGGGCGCTGCTGCTTCGTAGGCCGCCCGGTCCAGGCGGTAAACTGGCATGCCGTATAGGGTGTCTCGTTCCTCCCGCAGGAAGTCCCGGTAAGGGTAGGTCGGCAGCGTCACCTGCCCAGTGTAGACGGATAAGCCTGGTTTCACGGTCGTTGCGAGCGGCGATGGAAGCGTCGATGTGGCAGGCGCCCGGGGGGGCGGCGGCGGCGGCTGGTCGCTAATCGTGGGGCCAGGCGTTGGCAAAGGAGACTGAATATTGGGCTTCCGATCAGTCTCGTCGCGTTGTGCGCTGCGAACCGGATGCTCCTTCGGCTGGGTGGTCGGCGGCGCAGGTGCGGTTGTGATGGACGGTGTGGCCATAGCCGTATCTCCAGGAAGGAGGGCATCCGGCGATAAGACATCACCTCGATTCGGCGTCTGAAGTGTGGAATATGTGGAAGTCGGCGGCGCTGGAGCCGGGGTAGTGGTAAAGTTGCACCCAATCAAAACGCCCATCGCTCCCAACGCCAGAGGCGCCAGCATGCGCCTGGCCTGTGACCTCTGGGCACAGCCAGGTAGTAAGGCAGCAAATGCTCCAATCATAATTCTCCAGTGGGCTGTGTTCGCTGATTCGCTGCCTCGTCGCCTCGTCGTATGTCATTCACTGATTTGTATCGCCCCTGCCAGGCGTTGAGACGCACCTTGAGGGCTTCTCGGAACATATTATATGTATCCTGGATGGGTCTCACCTGGCTGCGATTCTTGTAATACCAGTTGATAGGGACTTCGACGATTTTCATGCCGTGCCTTTGGGCAATGAACAAAATTTCTACATCGAAGCCCCAGCCATCGATGGTTTGAAGCGGAAAAAGCTGGCCAGCAGCATCGCGTCGAAAGCACTTAAAGCCAGCCTGAGTATCCTGAATGCCGCGCACTGCCAGCAGGCGTACAATCAGGTTGAAGACTCGTCCCATCAGATGGCGATAGGCAGGCTCGTCGTAACGACGGGCCCCTTCAATTTCCCGCGAGGCGATAGCCAGGTCGTACCCGTCGAGCGCAGGGGGCAAGAATTTAGTGACCTCTTCGATGGGCATCGAGAGATCGCTGTCACACAAAAACAGGTATTCACCATGGGCCTGCATCATCCCGGCTTTTACGGCGTGGCCTTTGCCACCGTGATCTACCTGCAGCAGAGTAATGAAGGGAGCCTGTTTTTGAAACTCCCTTACTATATCTGCTGTCCGGTCGGCGCTGCCATCATCTACGACGATAACTTCAATCGAATATTCTTGTTGTTGAACAAACTGAATAATTCGTGGCAGACTATCAGGTAGTCGTTTCTCTTCGTTGTAGGCAGGGATCGTAATGGACAGAAAGCACGTCGCTGGGCCCTCTGGCATGGAACTTACCATTATCAGCACCTCATCCGGGCAATTTTCCCGTTCGCTCGGATTATAACAAACAAGCCGCGAATGAGCAAAGCTTATATCCAATTAAGCAGCGATAACAAGAGGAAGAAGCCAATGAGCACAGCCGCCGAGGGGAGAGTGAGCAAAATGCCATAACGCATCATTTCATTGCGAGTCAACACCCCAGTGCCGTAGATCAATGCCATCCGTGCTGAGGCTGAGGGCAGAGAATAGCCAAAGGTGGTCGCCAGGGTGGCAGGTAGGATCAGGAAGATCGGGTCCAGACCCCTGGCCCGGCTCAGGTCGATAAGCACCGGCGTAAAAACGGCGGCGATGGTGGCGTTGTTCAGCAGGTTGGTAAGTATGGCCGACAAGATTACCAACAGCGCGAGAATTACTCCTGCTGGCAAATCCCTGGCGACCGGCATCAAGATCTGAGCAAACCACGCACTGGTTCCGGTACGCTCCAGTGCTTCGCCCAGGGAGAGTCCGGCACCAATGATGAAGAAAAGACCCCAGCTCACACCCTTAATGTCGTCCCAATCAATAATGAAGCGTATTGACATAACAAAGACCGCTCCAATGGCGATGATGGCGCTCGATAGCAGGGTTTCAGGCAGGGCCAGGGCACTTTCCAGGTAAGAGCCTGTCACCCACAGCACCGCCGAGATGCCGATGATAATCAGGATTTCCACTTCGTGCCGACTCAGGCTGTCCATCTGGGTGATTTCTTCTTTGACACCTTCCAAATCCAAACGGTCTATGCCTACGGGGATGATGCGCAATAGCAACCACCACGATAGTGGGAGCAAAAGGAATGCAGCCGGCAGGCCGAATTTGGTCCAATCGAAAAAGGTCCAGGGGCCAATGCGCGTCAGCCAATCGGCGGCCACAGCGTTGGGTGCGGCGCCCATAATGGTCCCCATTCCGCCCACACTGGCTGCTACCGCGATGCCCATAATCAACAACACCAACAACCGGCGCCCGCGGGCTGGGTCAGGGACTTGGCGTGTAATGGCTGAGGCTACCGGGATGAGAACGGCGGCGGTGGCCGTGTTGATGACCCAGAAGGAGAGTGTGGCTGCGATGATCATCAAACTCAAGAGCAGCAGGCTCACTTTTCCTCCCGATCGAGCGATGGCCCACAACGCCAGCCGCCGGCTGAGGCCATGTTTGCTCAGTGCTTCGGCCAGAAAAAGGCTGCCTAGAATCAGAAAGACCACTGGCGATGAAAAGGGGGCGAACGAATCTGTTACGTTGGCGATGCCCAGGACCACCTGCATCACCGGGACCATTAGCGCGGCGATGGGCAGAGGCACCGGTTCCAGGGCTAATATGCCGCCCGTGAAGACAAACAACGCCAGGGCTCGATGTCCATCTGCCGACAGACCGGGGGGAGGGGGCATCAGCAGCGTGAAGATGGTGAGGCCGATCACCAAAGAGAATCGCCCCAGATCGAAGACAGTCTGTACGCCTGCCTCGATAGCAGGTTGTAATAGCGCAAGGGTTTGGCGGCGGAAGCCGATGCGTCGTCTGTGGGTCATAGCGTAATCAGCAGTCGGTAGACAGTGGATGAGAAGGGCTACATTTGTCTGTTCTGAAAATGCTCGTAGGACAAGCTGTTAGCTTGTCCCGCCACGGACAAGCTAACAGCTTGTCCTACGCCTATACGTTTTCATGGTACATGGTGCCCCGCAGCAGGCATGGCGACTACTCTCTTTTCTCACCTACTGTCTACTTTCCCCCTTGGCTCTCCTGGGTAGGCGAGGATTGATCCTCGGGGCAATCAGCCAAACCTTGCCAGGCGGGATTGGATGGATTGGGGTCAATGTCGAGGGAATCGAGCAGCCACGGCACACCTTTGTCGCATTGGCCGAGAAAGACATAGGAGAAACCCAACAAGGTATAATAATCAACTGGGGCGGAACGCGTGTCTTTGAATGTAAAATTGAGGGTGGCGTTGCCCTCGGCGTCGGGTTGGAAATAACCCAGGCTCAGTGGAGGATCGGATCCCATCACGAGCTGTGCCTCGTAGGGAATCCCCTCTGGCTGGGGAACCCCTGTCAGTTTCAGATCAAGCAGGCCTTTGTTCAAGTCGATGGTAGCCTCACCATGAGCGTCGAGAAAACGGGCGACCGGTGTGGGGATTTCGGCTGCGTCTACTCCATCCTCCGGCTTCCCTGCGCCGGGTGCACTGGCTTGTCCGGGAACAGTGGATTGGGGGCGCAGTTTGTAGGCGATGATGTCACCGCAGGTCTGGTTCGGTTTAGGGATAATACGGGCCGGGCTCAGGATGGGAGATAGGCTGGTGCTTATTTTCTCAGCGTCCTTGGCGCTGGGAGGAAGAAAGTCGCCACCCATCAGTTCAACAGGTTGAGGTGGATCGCGGGTAGTGTCCTGTCCGATGACGAGCACGCGCCGCGCATTGCGTAAATAATCCTTTTCAGCCAGATTGATGGCCTGTTGAAGGGTCGGGAGGACTTCCTCGTATTGCTGCAATACGTAATAAACGATGCCCAGATGTCCCCAGCTCGCCGTGTAGTCAGGGTCAATTAGCGTGGCTTGTTCCAGGGTGTCTATTGCGCGGCTATATTGGCCGGCCGTATAATAGGTCCAGCCGAGTTGATCGTAGCCCACCGGGCTGGCCGGGTCGAGGCGGATCGCCTTTTCAAAGCGATCGATGGCTTGCGTGAACTGACCTAGAACTCGATAGTTTTGCCCGGCGCTGATGTAAAGGGGAGCCAACTTGGGATGGAGTACAATAGCATTCTCGTAAGCTTCCACTGCTTGCCGGTAACGTGCCTGACCCTCGAGCACTTTGCCCTGGTTAAAATGGGCGTCCATGCTTTGATAATTCAGGTCAACCGCCTGCTGTGCGTACTGGCGAGCCGGAATCCAATCCCCTGTATCAACGTACGTTTTAGCCAGGTAGGCGTAGGCTTCAGCCTGGTCAGGGGCCAATTCGATGGCACATTCACAGGCGTCGAAGGCTTCGGCATATTGGCCTTCCCAATCGAGAGCCTGGCACAGGGTGGCCAGAGCCTGGGGATTTGATGGCTCCAACAAAACTGCCTGTTCAGCTTGCCCAACAGCTTCCGCCGTGCGCTCGCGCCAGACCAAAAGCTGTGACAGCCGAGCGTGAGCCATCGCGTCCTCCGGCTTGATAGGCACGGCCTGTTCATAGGCAGCAATCGCTTCGTCAAGTTGCCCCTGACCATAATAGGCTTCCGCTTCCAAGATGTATGATTCAGCAGTCCTGGTCGGCGTTGGGGTGGGTTCAAGCGGGTTGGCCCACTGGGGCTGGTAAGTCCAGATATAGTAGACGAAACTGCTGGCTATAGCGATAAGAACTAGCAAGAGCAGGGTCAGGCGTGGGGAGCGCCGTTGCGGTTTGCGTCCAATATACATAGGGGAGTCTATCTTCTCCTCATTTGGAGTAGTGCTATTATAGCACGGACGCCTTTGTCAGACAATCGTCTTCTCCAATGTGGGTGTGTTCGGATTTCGCGGCGAACCCTCCCGGAGCGAAGCCCCCCAAAATGAACGCATCCCCACCAACGTCAGAAGTTGTTTGACACTCCTGCGATTTGTTGCTATGATTTGTTGCTGTGATGTGAAGCAAGTCGCTCGTGAGGGGCGTTTCATCGCCCTGGCGAGCGTATACCCAGCGTACGTGCAATTTCCGAGTCGTGAGAACAATATGTCGCCCACTTTTCTCGGAAATTGCACGTGCGGGTATTATAATTGAGACAGTTTCTTAAACGTGGGCAGTTCATTCCTCTCTCGCACGGCGAAATCTCTAGATTCATCCTATCCTGCGCGCGGCTTGCCGGCTCGTCGCACGCTGGATAATCTGGCCTGGGCGCTGGGCGCACTGACTCTGGGTTGGCTGGCTCAAGACCTCTTTGCCCGTGAGGATTTGCTGCCAGGACTTCTGTTGTACGCCGTCGCCATTCCCCTTTTCACCCTGCAACTGGCCCGCAGCGCAGCAGGGCGCGCGCTGGGGGAGACTGAGAAGTACGACCAGGCTCTCCCGGCCTCATTCTCCGAGCTCAAAATCGCGCCGGGGATTCAGGGCTGGGTGGGTATAGGCCTGGCTTCAGGCGCGTTGATTCTATCGCTCATCTCGTTGCGTCTCTTTACTCTTGAAACGCAAAATGGCATTGCCTGGTCCTTGTACGGCGCCAGCCTGTTGTTGTTCATAGCTGGGCTGTGGCTGGCCGATCTTTCATCCTCCCCATCGACCATTCTTTCGTCTTTTCACTTATCCCTGCCCAGTCTCTTCCTCCTCGCCATCTTGCTGCTGGCGCTCTTCTTTCGCCTCTTCCATTTCTTTTCGCTCCCTTTTGGCACCTGGTTCGACGAGGCGGAGGCGGGCATCCAGGCGCGCCGTATTCTGCAGGACCCTGCCTTTCGCCCAGTATTTTGGGAACCCATTAATCTCCCGACTCATCTACTCTATCTTTTCGCCCTTTCTTTTCGGCTATTTGGGGTCAGCACGCCGGCGCTCAGGGTGGTCTCAGTGCTCTTTGGTATGGGAGCCGTGCTCTTCGCTTATCTCTTTGGACGAGAGTGGAAGGGGCAGCGTTGGGGGCTGCTGCTGGCCTTTCTGGTAGCGACGATGCGTTGGCACGTGAATTTCAGCCGCATCGCCATGACTGGAATTGACACCCCATTCTTTGAATTCGCCACGTTGTATTTTGCCATGCGCGCGCTGCGCACCAGACGACTGGGACCCATCGCCTGGGTTGGACTGTCTCTGGGATTGGGGTTGTGCTTCTACGGGGCGTTCCGACTCTTCGTGGTGGCTCTGATCCTCTTTGTTGCTGGCTGGGGGCTGCCCGTCCCGGCTACGCCGCGCGGGCCGGGGGGGGTTGGGGGCTGGGGGCTGCCCGTCCCGGCTACGCCGCGCGGGCC
>JAHELX010000279.1:5994-7725 GCA_024643945.1 Anaerolineales bacterium | reverse complement strand
GTTTATCCCACCACCGCAGATGCGGATGAATTTAGCGCCGTGCGTAGCATCACGCGGCGCCAGCGCATCTGGCGCAGAGAGTTGGTTGGCCAGCGCCCGGATGGCGCGACCTACGTCGTAGATCTCACCGTCACTCCTGTCTTTGATGATGCTATGGAATTGGCCAACCTGGTCATCATCTACCGAGATGTAACCCAATACAAAGAGTTGGACCGCATCAAAAGTGAATTCCTGAGCACGGCTGCCCACGAATTGCGCAGTCCGCTCACCTCCTTATTGGGCTTCAGTGAATTGCTGCTGCTTCGCAAGGATCTGTCGGATGAAGAGCGGGCACGATTCCTGAAATACATCAATGATCACGCCATCCATCTCAAACAACTCGTTGACGATCTGCTCGACATATCACGCATCGAGTCAGGCGTCAGCTTTGTGGTTAAGTTGGAACCACTGGAGCTTTACCCTCTGTTTGAGCAAGAGGTAAGATCGTGGCAAGAAAGCCATCCAGATCACACCTATCAGTTATACGCTGGTCACGATTGGCCCCAAGTTCACGCCGACAAAGACCGCATCCGCCAGGTGATGCGCAACTTGCTCTCTAACGCTACCAAATATTCCCCTGCCCGTGGCACCATCACCCTGAACGCGACCCCAGTGGGCGGATATATAGAGATAACGGTTGCCGACGAAGGCATTGGCATGACCGACGAAGAGTTGACCCATATCTTTGAGAAGTTCTGGCGGGCCAATGCTTCGTCTACAGCAGTCGAGGGCACCGGCCTGGGGCTGGTCATTGTCAAGCACATTGTAGAGCAACACGGCGGGCAGGTTTGGGTTGAGAGTATCAAAGGCAAGGGAACGGTGGTGCATTTCACCCTGCCCTTGCTGGAGCGCCAGACAACAGTGCTTATTGCTGAGGATGAGGGGGGGGTGCGAGAGATCGAGCATCGCATCCTCACCGGCAATGGCATCGCTACCTTGCTGGCTGGCAACGGTCAGCAGACTCTCGAGATAGCCCAGTCCCGACGTCCTGATCTGATTCTGCTGGACTTGATGATGCCCGGCATGTCGGGACGAGATGTCTTGCAAGCCCTCAAGTCCAATCCTGCCACCCAGCACATCCCGGTACTGGTCGTCTCTGCTCGTTCTAGCTGGCAAACCATTGAAGAGTGTTATATGCTGGGTGCGGTGGACTTTCTGACGAAACCCTTTGAATACGAAGAGCTGCTCAGCCGCGTCCGTCGTGCGCTCAAGATGGCAGCCAGCAGTCAGCAGCAGGCAGCCACTGGCTATCTGACGCCGGCTTCCTGACAATACATGCCAGGCATCGCCAGGAGACAAAACGGTATGAAAAAGATTCTGATTGTGGATGATCAGCCAGAGGTGCGAGAATTGGTTGATGTGACGCTTCGCATCGGAGATTACACGATATTGCAAGCCGTCAGCGGTGACCAGGCCCTGGCCGTTGCCCACACGGAGCATCCCGATTTGATCTTGCTGGACGTGATGATGCCCAACAGCTCAATTGACGGCTTTGAAGTATGCCGACGCATCAAGTCCGATCCGATGACTCAAGACATCTACGTCGTGATGCTGACAGCGCGGGGACAAGAGGCGGACCAGGAATTGGGCAAGCAAGTTGGAGCCGACGATTACTTCACCAAACCCTTCAGTCCCTTGCAATTGATGAACAAGATAGAGGAGCTGCTGGGTTGACGGGGCGATGCAGCCTCA
>JAHELX010000279.1:0-5894 GCA_024643945.1 Anaerolineales bacterium | reverse complement strand
ACAGCGTGCATCCTATGTGGTTGAATATCTGTTGACCACTTTGCCGTCCTAATGCCGATCGTTCTCTATTTGGGAGGAGGACCTATGTTTGACCAGAACAAGTTAGACGAGATACGTCGAGCCAGGGACAGGTGGCAAGAAACGACGCTTCACGAGACGCTGGCTCGGCGACCGGAGCGATCTGACGAGTTTACTACTATCTCTGGCGAATCGGTGGATCGACTCTACACCCCGGCCGACCTCTCCGATTTCGACTATATGCGTGATTTGGGATTCCCAGGTGAGTATCCCTACACGCGTGGCATCCATGCTACCGGACACCGGGGCAGGCTATGGACCATGCGAATGTTCGCCGGCTTTGGTACCGCTGAGGAGACCAACCAGCGCTTCAAATATCTCCTGGACCAGGGGCAAACGGGTCTCTCCATTGCTTTCGATTTGCCCACCCTTTATGGTTACGATACCGATGCTCCCGAAGCGCTGGGCGAATTCGGCAAATGCGGCGTCGCCGTATCGTCCCTGGCCGACATGGAAATCCTGCTTGAGGGTCTACCCCTGGATCGCATCACTACCAGCATGACCATCAATAGCCCGGCAGCTGCCATTTGGGCTATGTACATCGCCGCTGCCGAGCGAAGGGGTATCCCCAAAGAACTACTGGGAGGCACTATCCAAAACGATATCCTGAAGGAATACATTGCCCAAAAGGAATATATCTTCCCGCCCAAACCCAGCATGCGCCTGGTGGTGGATACCTTTGAATATGGTAGCCAATACCTGCCCAAATGGAACACTATTTCGATCAGCGGCTACCACATCCGCGAGGCAGGCAGCACCGCCGCCCAAGAATTGGCTTTTACCCTGGCCGACGGCTTTGAGTACGTGCGCTGGGGCATCGAGCGCGGGCTCGACGTCGACGAGTTCGCCTCTCGCCTCTCTTTCTTCTTCAACGCGCACAACGACTTCTTTGAAGAGATCGCCAAATACCGCGCTGCCCGGCGCATCTGGGCGCGCGAGATGAAAGAGACCTTCAGCGCCAAGAACCCACGCACGTGGCTGCTGCGTTTCCACACTCAGACGGCTGGCGTGAGCCTTACCGCCCAGCAACCGGAGAACAACGTGGCTCGGGTTGCCATCCAGGCGCTGGCAGCGGTGCTGGGCGGCACGCAGTCACTGCATACCAACAGCATGGACGAGGCCCTGGCCCTGCCCGGCGAACTGGCCGCGCGCGTCGCCCTGCGTACCCAGCAGATCATCGCCCACGAAAGCGGCGTGACCAACACGGTGGATCCGCTGGCTGGCAGCTACTTCGTCGAGGCCATGACCAATCGTCTTGAGGGCCAGGCCTACGAGTACTTTGATCGCATCCAAAAGCTGGGGGGCGTCATCCGGGCCATCGAAGCCGGTTTCTTCCAGCGTGAAATCGCCGATGCCGCCTATCGCTATCAACACGAAGTAGACACGCACCAGCGCATCATCGTTGGTGTCAACGACTACGCCTCCGATGAGCCTCTGACCATCCCCTTGCTAGAGATGGATCCCCAAGGCTATGACCGGCAGGTGGCCCGCCTGGAGCGTGTCCGGGGTGAACGCGACAATAGTGCCACGCAAGCCGCTTTGGCCCGCCTGGAAGATGCTGCCCGAGACCGCGTGAACTTGATGCCTCCCATCCTGGAAGCGGTCCACGCCTATGCTACCCTGGGTGAGATTATGGGCGTCTTTCGCCGCGTCTTTGGTGAATACCGTGAGCCGGTGATTGTGTAGTAAGCTAGTGCCCCATCAAAGTGATGTTGATAAGTAAGATTCGGCCTGATGGGCGTAAACTGTATCATATCATGATCCCTGTGATGGGGTACTAGCCACTCATTGACGCTACCTTCATGCAATTGTATAATACCGAACAAGCGGAGCCTGGCTATCGCGATCCGAAGTCTTGCCGGAAACCGCCCGACCAGGCACCTGGTCACTCATTGAGGAGATACCTTCTATGAGCGAACATCGTCCCAACACCAAGCGAAAGATCCGCGTCCTGGTTGCCAAGCCCGGGCTGGACGGCCATGACCGGGGAGCTAAGGTCGTCGCCCGGGCCCTGCGCGACGCCGGCATGGAAGTTATCTACACGGGCCTGCGCCAGACGCCAGAGATGATTGCCGAGGCCGCTTTGCAGGAAGACGTGGATGTGGTCGGCCTCTCGGTGCTGAGTGGCGCCCACATGGTGTTGCTGCCCCGCATCGTTGCCTTGCTGCGCGAAAATGACATGGACGATGTCCTCGTCATCGCCGGGGGGATCATACCTGATGAGGACCTGCCCCTCCTTAAAGAGGCTGGCGTGCACGGCATTTTTGGGCCCGGCACCCTCATTGAAGACATCGTTAAATTCATCCAGGAGCATGTGAGGAGATATAATACCCGCGCGTGAAAGTTCCGAGAAAACGGGCGACATGTTGCTCTCACGACTTGGAAATTTTCCCCGGAGGGGAGGTACACCCACGTGCGTTGGCTACAGCATATGACCCGTATGGACGTTGGATATGAAATTAGTTGAAGCAGTTCTCTCCGGTGACCGCCGGGCTATCGCTCGACTCATCACCCGCATCGAAAACGATGGGGACGAGGCTTGCACTGACCTGGCGCAGCTCTATCCCCACACCGGCCAGGCGCACATTATCGGCGTCACCGGCGCACCCGGCACTGGCAAGAGCACCCTGGTCAACGAGTTGAGCAAAGCCTACCGTGCCGCCGGTCGCCAGGTGGGCGTCGTTGCGGTCGATCCTACCAGCCCTTTCTCGGGTGGCGCCATCCTGGGCGATCGCATCCGCATGCGCGATCTGGCTGGGGACCCCGGCATTTTTGTGCGCAGCATGGCTACTCGGGGCAGTCTGGGGGGATTGGCCCGGGCCACCGCCGATGTCATCAAGGTGCTTGATGCGGCCGGCTTTGACGTGATCATCGTCGAAACGGTCGGTGCCGGGCAGAGTGAGGTAGAGATTGCCCAGACGGCACACACCATCGTCGTGGTCGAAGCGCCGGGGATGGGCGACGAGGTGCAGGCCATCAAGGCCGGTATTCTCGAAATCGCCGACGTGTTCGCCGTCAACAAAGCCGATCGCGAAGGTGCCGACCGCACCGCTAACGCCCTGGAGATGATGCTTGATCTGGGCCACGCCGCTCCTTCGCAGAGGGTGATGCACCACGGGCGGTTGATGGAAGTAGCTCAGATCGTCCCACAACCCACCACTGCAGAATCCAGCTCTTCCAATGGTGCTACCCCAGTGCATGGCGACTGGCGACCTCCCATCGTAAAAACTATCGCCCTGCGCGGAGACGGGATACTCGAATTGGTACAGGCCATTGCCGATCACCGCCAATACCTGGAGTCAACCCAAGAACTGGCTCGCCGCAACCGGATTCGTCTGGCCAACGAATTGGAACACGTCCTGCGCGACGAGTTGATGAACCGCCTGCTGCACGACGTGGACCAGGCCCGCCTGGCCAGTTTGGTGGCACAACTCGCCGACCGTGAACTTGACCCTTATACTGCTGCCCGGCAGTTGATGGCAGGTGATAAACATGGCTGATCCCATCCTGGAACGCTCGCACGCGTTACGCACGGACTTTTTTCGAGAATGAACGGGAGTTGCTGGACATGCTGGCACGCCAAGACCAGTCCCCGGATGTGATGTTCATCGGCTGTTGCGATTCCCGGGTGGTGCCCGAGCTCCTGGCCGGCGCCCGGCCAGGAGACCTGTTTGTGGCCCGGGTGGTGGCCAACATCGTGCCGCCCTACGGCACCGGACAAAATGCTGTCGGCGCCGCGCTGGAATATGCCGTATTGCATCTCAAAGTAAAACACCTCATCATCTGCGGGCACACCGACTGCGGCGGCATCAAGGCCCTGGATCATCCGGTAGACATGGCCGCCGAGCCGGCCAGCGCTGGCTGGATTGAGTTCGCCCGCCCGGCTCAGACCCAGATAGATGCACGCGGTGGTCTGGTTGACGACGCCCGTCACCGAGCTATCGTCGAGGAGAACGTGTTGCTGCAACTGGAGAATCTCCAGACCTACGATGCGGTGCGTCGCGCGCTGGTCGAGAACCGGCTGGAACTGCATGGCTGGGTCTACGATCTGGCCGAGCGCCAGATGAGCTTTTATGATGCGACCCAGGGCAGCTTTGTGAACTTCTCCCCCGCATCCTTCCAGGCGACGGCATGAGCAGGTATCTGTGGCTGATTCGACACGGTGAATCACAAGGCAACCTGGAGCGGCGCGTCCAGGGTTGGGCCGACTATCCGCTGACCGATGTGGGGCGGCGGCAGGCGGCGCACCTGGCCGAGCGATTGGCCCAGGAGGGGCCCATCCACGAGTTAGTTGCCAGTCCGCTGCAACGGGCTGCCGAAACAGCCCAGATCATCAGTCGCGCGCTGGATCTGCCGGTTCGGTTCGACGCGCGCCTTAAAGAATATAACTTTGGCCCACTCAATGGCCTGACCCCCGACGACATCGTGACCCGCTTTCCCACCGTGCAGGCCGCCTGGGAAGTGAACCAGGTCTGGAGACCTTTGGCCGGCGAAGAGGGTGATCCCACCTTCGTCAGGCGTGTGCGGGCAGTGATGGACGAAATTGTTGCCGGGATGGACGAGGGCGCCAATGTGGTGGTGGTGGCTCACGGCGGCTCGTTGGATGCCTGCCTGCGCTCGTGGCTGGGCATTGTCCATAGGTCCCCTTTGGGGAACGGGCAGCAGGTGCGGCGCGCCTTCGCCTTTGACAATGCGTCGGTCAGCCTGGTGCGCATCCGGGCGGGCAGCTATCGAGTCCTTTTGCTCAACGATACCTGTCACCTGAGGGGTGCCAATGAGGACTGGAGGAATGATCCGGTGAAATGAACCTCAATCGGGGCCACCATTGCGTTGATGCCGGCCATGCGCTGATCATCAATCGCTTATTAGCTTCACTTCCCAGCCCCTGGCCCCCAGCTATTTGTCAAGACAGTAGCGACAGCCTGTGATGATGCATATATCTTCCTGGTGGGAGACGGACGAACCAATGTATGGTGAGATTGCACTCTTGAGCGGGACGGCCAATCGGCCCCTGGCCGAGGCCATCAGCCGTCAGTTAAACGTACCTCTCATTGGAGCCGATGTCTTCAAGTTCCCCAATCAAAACATCTTTTGTCGGCTGCACGCCAGCGTGCGGGGCAAGGATGTGTTCGTGATCCAGCCGACCTGCGCTACTGAGCGCGAAGATGGGGTTACGGCATCGGTGAATGACAACCTGATGGAACTCTTGATCATGATGGACACGCTGCGCCGCGACTCAGCCGGACGCATTACGGCCGTGGTGCCTTACTATGGTTACGGACGTACCGATAAAAAAGATCAACCGCGGGTGCCCATCACCGCCCGGTTGGTGGCCGATCTCATCTCGACGGCGGGCGCCGGCCGCTTTCTCACCCTGGACCTGCACGCCGGCCAGATTCAGGGCTTCTTCAGTATCCCGGTGGATGAACTGACCGCCTTCCACATGCTCAGCGATCACTTTCGGGCTAAGAAGATCCCGGACGCGGTGGTCATTGCTGCCGACATCGGCGCCACCAAGCGCGCCCGTAACTTCGCTGAGACATTGGACGTGCCCCTGGCCGTCATCGAGAAACGGCGTGTGCAAAGGCAAGACGGTAGCATATCCGAGGCCCTGAACATCATCGGGGAGGTGAAAGGCAAAAACGTCATCATCTTCGACGATGAGATTGATACCGCCGGCACTGTGACCCAGGCTGTGGTCTTCCTCAAGGGGGCCGGCGCCAATCAGGTGTTTGTGTGCGTTACCCATCCCATCTTCTCCGACCCAGCCGTGGAGCGGCTGTCTAGCATTGCCGTCGAAGAGATTGTCGTCACCG
>JAHELX010000278.1:3901-7787 GCA_024643945.1 Anaerolineales bacterium | reverse complement strand
ACCATTGCCGGCTTTGCCGGAATGACCCGCAACGCCAACGCTGAAAGCGTGATACTGGCCAATTCCCTCTGCAATCGCTATGGGCTGGATACTATCTCTACGTCGTCGGTTATTGCCTTTGCTATGGAAGCCTACGAACGGGAGCTGATTGGCCCCGAGGAGACCGGAGGCGTTGAATTGCGCTTCCCCGAAGGGGATCTACGGGTCGGCAACGCTGATGCGATACTCGCCATGATCGAGAAAATCGCCTATCGGCGTGACATCGGAGATGTCTTGGCCGAGGGAGTGCGTGAGGCGGCACGCCGCATCGGAGGTGAGGCCGAGGAGTTCGCCATCCACGTGAAAGGCCTGGAAATAGCTTATCACGATCCCCGCGCTTTCACGAGTATGGCCGTCAACTACGCCACTGCCAATCGGGGTGGCTGCCATCTGGAGGCGCTGAGCTACTGGAACGGCTACGGCGTTCTCCACCATGACCTGGGCTACTCTGAGGCGCTTCCGTATCACGAGTCTAACGCCGAACAGGCCAAACTGGCCTACGACTATCAGAATTTCATGAGCGTCTACAATCCGCTGGGGCTGTGCAAGTTCATCGCCAAGGGACTGGTTGGGCCAGAGCGGACTGCCCAGATTGTGAACAGTGCGTTGGGCTGGGATTGGGTCGTTGAAGATGTACTGACCACGGGCGAACGGCTCTTCCAGCTCAAGCGGCTCGTCAACCTGCGACTGGGCATCACGGCTGAAGACGATACACTACCCAAGCGGCTTCTTACCGAGCCGCGTCCCACCGGTGATGCGGCGGGGGTGCTGCCCGATTTGGAAGTGATGCTGCCTGTTTACTACCAGTTGCGGGATTGGGACGAGACCGGCGCGCCCCGCCAGGCGCGGCTGGAGCAACTGGGGCTAGTCTGAGGAAGCGAATGCCTTGGCCCGAGAACCCGGCCGAGTTTGTCAAAGCTCTCCGGCCGATAGTTATGTCATCACCGAAAGATGTTGACATCGCTGTCAACTGGTGTTATACTTGCGTTATTCGCAAAGGAGCGAATGTTATCGTTTATGCTCCTCAAAACTGCGACCACTGACGACGCCTTGTGCTATTTTGGGCTGGTTGTTGTCAGTTTGTCCTCCCACCGCGCTTAGCTCACCATTGGATCAAATCCCACTGTGCGTTTAGGGTTAAACGCTTTCCGAGCGAAGTAGTTAACGGAGACTGAGGGCTAAGGGCATTCTAGTTTCGTTATCCTGAACGCGTTATCCAGGTTATTGCGGCCGGGTTGACTCCCCAGACGCTTGTGCAATCCTACGATCACGAGAAACATTATGTCATTCGCTCTCTAACGTTAGAAAGCTAATCTTTCCTCACATGCGAATCCTCTGGAGATAGCTATGACAGCTACAAAAGTGGAAGTTCGATCTGGTGCTTATTACGACTCTGTGGTTCTTATGCAATTGCAGCGGTCCCTGGTTGCCCTACCTGATATTCTCGACGCCGGCGTGGTAATGGGTACCAATGCCAACAAGGATGTGCTGGCTCAGAGTGACCTGTTGCCACCACAAGCGCAGGATGCCGGGTCCGATGACTTGGTCATCGTGGTTCGGGCCCAAGATGACGCCGCGGCGCAGGCTGCGCTGGACCAAGTAGATGAACTCCTCACCCGTCGTAGGAGGAGCATCGAACAGGAATATCGCCCCAAGAGCCTTGAGTCCGCGGCCCAGATGGTGCCCGATGCCCAATGGGTACTCGTTTCCGTTCCGGGCCGCTATGCTGCTGGCGTGGCCCGCCAGGCGCTGCGGCTGGGCAAGCATGTGTTCCTCTACAGCGACAATGTATCCCTGGATGACGAAATCGCCCTCAAGCAAATGGCCGCGGAAAAGGGTCTGTTAGTCATGGGGCCTGACTGCGGCACGGCCATTGTCAATGGGGTAGGGTTGGGTTTTGCCAACCGGGTGCGTCAGGGGCCGATTGGGCTGGTCGCCGCATCGGGAACAGGGTTGCAACAGGTAAGTGCTCGCATCCACCAGTTGGGGAGCGGCATTACCCACGCCCTGGGCACCGGTGGGCGCGACCTCTCCGAAGGGGTAGACGCGGTGACGGCCCGCCAGGGGCTTGACCTCCTCAGCCGAGACCCCGAAACACGAGTCATCGTGCTCATTTCCAAGCCACCATCGCCCAGGATAGCCGATGAGTTACTGAGAACTGCCCGGTCAGCGAGCAAGCCGGTCGTGGTGGATTTCATCGGCTATTCCCCCCAGGCCCGGCATAGTAAGAGCCTGCACCTCCCCGAGGGAGACCTATGGTTCGCCACCACCTTTGACGAAACTGCCGAGTTAGCCGTAGGCCTGACCACTGCAGCACCCAGCGCAGAATCCACCCCGGACTTGAATCTGGACCGTTTCGCGCTGGGACAGCGTTACTTGCGTGGTCTCTTCTCCGGCGGCAGCCTGGCTTATGAAGCTTTGCTTATCCTACAAGACTATCTGCCCGCGGTCTACTCTAACGCCCCGCTGAACAAAGACTATCGCCTGGCCAACTCGCTGGTGAGCCAGGCCCACGCCATCGTTGACTTGGGCGAGGACGAATTTACTGTGGGTCGCCTGCACCCGATGATGGACAACGATTTCCGCATCCGACGGATACAACAAGAGGCCGACGACCCGGAAGTGGCCGTTATCCTGTTGGACGTGGTGCTCGGCTATGGCGCTCACCCCAATCCCGCCAGCGAGTTGGCCCCTGCCATCGCCAGCGCCCGCACCCGCGTCGAAAAAGCCGGACGACACCTGGAGGTGGTTGTCGTGGTGGTCGGCACCGACGAAGACCCACAAGACCTGGATGCCCAGGTGCAGCAACTTGAGGCGGCAGGAGCACGAGTCGAAACCAGCAACGAGGCGGCGGTGCGCTATGCGGGGCGACTGGTTCAATCCCTCGACCAGACTGTTGAGCATCCGTCAGCGAAGCCCCGCGCAGGCGGGACGAAGTACCCAAAGGGGGCGGAGCCAATGAAAAATGTAGACCTGGCCGTGCTGCATCAGCCGCTGGCTGCTATCAATGCAGGCCTGGAATCGTTCGCCGAGAGTCTCACCGTTCAAGGTGTACCGGTGGTCCAGGTGGACTGGCGGCCCCCGGCCGGGGGTAACGAGAGGTTGATGGGGATTTTGGAGAGGATGCGCTAGGAGGACGAAGGACGGAGGACGAAAGACGAATGCCTTTCAAGTTCGAGAAGCTTGAGGTATGGCAACTGGCCTTAGATTACATTGACTTGATCTACGAGATTGCTAACCGATTGCCACAAAGCGAGGCATATAACTTGAAGTCGCAGATCACCAGAGCGGCGACGTCGGTGGCGCTCAATATCGCCGAGGGCTCAACCAGCCAGACCGACGCCGAGCAGGCGCGCTTCCTGGGCCTGGCCATTCGTTCTCTGCTGGAAACCGTGGCCTGCCAGCATATTATCAATCGCCGCAAGTTTCTCCAGGACACGACATCTCTTCGCCAGGCATATCGTCAGGCAGAGACCTTGGTGGCAAAGTTACATACTATGCGGAAAGCAATCGCGCCAGAGCAGCCGTGGCTGCGCGAGGAACCGATGCTGTATACAACGGAGGATGAAGAACAGCGACCGATTGGCAAGTAACGAAGGGCTTCTACGAGCGATGCGTCTTCGGCCTTTCGTCCTTCGTCCTTCGTCTTTCGTCGAAAAGGAGGCATGACACGAAGTGAGAGAGTTCATTGCTGCTTGTGTGCAAATCGCCGCCACGCCCAACGACGTGCAGGCCAACATAGACAAGGGCGTAGCCTGGCTGGAAAAGGCAGTCAGCGAATATGAAGCCGAATTAGTCGTCTTCCCGGAGACAGTGACTACCAGCTTTGTGACCGGGCTGGATGCGG
>JAHELX010000278.1:0-3801 GCA_024643945.1 Anaerolineales bacterium | reverse complement strand
GTGCAGGCCAACATAGACAAGGGCGTAGCCTGGCTGGAAAAGGCAGTCAGCGAATATGAAGCCGAATTAGTCGTCTTCCCGGAGACAGTGACTACCAGCTTTGTGACCGGGCTGGATGCGGAAGAACTTTGGGATTTAGTAGATGAGTCACCTGGTCGCATTACCCGTGATATGCAGTCAGCAGCCAAATCGCTGGGGGTCCACGTGGTCTGGCCATCGTACCGACGCGGGCCACAACGGGGGATCGTATACAATTCGGCGATGTTGATCGGCCCGGATGGGGAGATCATCGGTACCTACGATAAGACTCACCCCTTTCCGCTAGAGCGGCGCGACTGTGGTGGTTGGGTAACGCTGGGCAACCGCGCCGATGTGTTTGAGACAGCTCTGGGCAATATCGGCATGATCATCTGCTACGATGGCGACTTCCCCGAACTTTCACGCTTGTTGGCGGTCAAGGGTGCCGAGGTCATCGTCAGGCCCTCAGCTTTGCTGCGCAGCTTCGACATCTGGTACATCACCAACGCCGCTCGTGCCTACGACAACCACGTTTACGTAGTCGCCACCAATGCGGTAGGGCCGGACGCCGGGGGCAGCTACTACTTTGGCCATAGCATGATCGTCAACCCCATCGCCTGGCGATTGGCTCAGGCGCGGGGCGGTGAGGAGATCATTGCCGCCAAGCTTGACCCCGATCCGTTACGTCACGTGACGTGGGGCAGTAATAGTCTGCAAACCTTTGACCACTTAGAAGATCGTAATCTGGAGCTTTACCAGGAGAGCCTCCGCGAAGCCCGCTCTCGGTTCGAGATTGGGAAGCGCCTTGAGCGACGAAGGACAAAAGACGAATGACGAACGGTAAGTGGTCTTCGTCTTTCGTCGTTCATCCTTCGTCCTGTTCTTATAATATCACTTGGAGGTGACAGTCCATGGACATTGAAAAAGCCAATGCGAAAGCCACAGAGCGAATGATGGAAGCCCGTCCCGTATTGGTGGGGTTGGGCAAGGCGCGAGAGGTCATCCCCGGCATGCGCGATAACTTGCTGCTGCACGCTGGGCCACCCATCACTTGGGACCGGATGTCCGGGCCGCTGCGGGGTGCCGTCATCGGGGCGCTGATCTTCGAGGGGAAGGCCAAAAATGAAGCCGAGGCGCAGGCGCTGGTGGAAGCGGGTGAGATTGAGTTTGAACCCTGCCACCATCATCAGGCCGTTGGGCCGATGGCCGGCGTTACTTCGCCCTCTATGTCAGTCTACATCCTCGAGAATAAAACCCACGGCAATCGGAGCTACTCGAACCTGAACGAAGGCTACGGCAAAGTATTGCGCTATGGGGCTTACAGCGAGGGCGTGCTGACCCGTCTGCGCTGGATGGAGGATGTGATGGCCCCCGTTCTGGCCGATGCCATAGAAGCCAGCGGAGGTATTGACATCCGCGCCCTCCTGGCCGAAGCCTTGCATATGGGGGACGAAGGGCACAACCGTAACAAAGCTGGTTCCTTGCTGTATACGAAGGACCTGGCGCCTTACGTTGCCAAGGTCACCAAAGATAGCAGCGTTGCTTCGGAAGTGTTACGCTTCTTGGGCGATAACGCCCTGAGCGTGCTTAACCCGGTGATGGCTGCTTGCAAGGCGATGGTCGACGCCGCCCATGGGATAGAGGGGAGCACGATTGTCAGCGTTATGGCCCGCAATGGCACCGACTTTGGCATCCGGGTCAGTGGACTGGGCGATCGTTGGTTCACGGCCCCGGTCGCAGTTCCTCAAGGTCTCTATTTCCCCAGTTTCAAGGCCGAGGATGCCAGTGGCGACATCGGCGACAGCACCATCACCGAGACAGCAGGCATTGGCGGCTTTGCCATGGCCAGCGCGCCGGCTATTGTCACTTTCGTCAGCGGCACGCCCAAGGATGCGATCAATGCCACCCTGGAAATGTACGAGATATGCTACGCCGAGCACAAATACTTCACCATCCCTCCCCTGGACTTCCGGGGCACACCGACCGGCATTGACGTGCGTAAGGTGGTAGAGAAAGGCATCACGCCGCGCGTCAACACAGGCATTGCCCACAAGGAAGCCGGCGTGGGTCAGATCGGCGCAGGCTTAGTGCGACCGCCGATGGCTATGTTCGAGCAGGCACTGGTGGCTTTTGCTGAGCAGTACGGGTATTAGATATTGGGTGTTAGGTATTGGAGGGGGGGGCATGGCGATGAAGTTTATGGCTCCAGAACGTTCCCAATATCTAATATCCAATATCTAGTACTCTGTCATAAGTAAGGAGGAATAAGGTGGAACGCGAACAATTCATCAAGATTGTGGCAGATGCCAGACTATATGACTTGACCCAGGGTTGCAGTATCTTCACGCCTCCCTGGCCGGGAGAAAAGGCACTGGAAATCCACTTCTTCAAGCGAGTCACTGGCGCCTATGGTGGCGGACAGGGTGCTAATGGCCAGTTGCTGAACTGGAGCAATACGGTAGGTACGCACCTGGTGGGCGAACGCGCCTTTCATTCTGGGGCCAGGGCAATTGCCGACATTCCTCTGAAAGACTTGTGTGGGCCTGGGGTTGTGGTAGACATCTCAGACGCAGTATCCGCTTACAGTCTGTATACGCCCCAGATGATCACGGAACGGGCCACAGTCAAAGAAGGCGATATCCTGATCATCAACACCGGCTACCACAAGTACTCCTGGGACCAACCAGATGTCTATAGCGAGACTGCCCAAGGTGGGGTAGAATCCAAGGAATTCGGATTCCTGGTGAGGCATCCTGGCCCTTCTCCTAATTTCTTCCAGTGGGCGCTGGATATGAAGCTCAAAATGATCGGCGTCGACTGTGGTTGTGCCGAACATCCTATGAACACCTCCATCCGCTATATGCACGAGCGCGAGTTCCAGAAAGCCGAAGCCAAGCTAAAGGAAGAGTACGGCAAGACGTGGGACGAGATGTTCCCTCAGGATGAGTATTACGAGATAACCCACATCACCATACCAAAGGCGCACCTGCTCTTTGCTGAGTCGATTGTGGGGGACATCGACAAGCTGAACAACCAGCGAGCTTGGATCATGATTCACCCCATCCCCTTTGTGGAAGTTGAATCAGCCTGGGCGCGAGCTGCTGCTTTGCAGCCACCTGACGGTATGGACGAGGAAGAGTTCTTCCAGATTATGGACTCGGCTGAGATGCTGGACCTCACGATCCCACTCAGCGTCCAGACACCCCAGTGGGCGAACTACGTGCCATTGAGTGTGACGTACACCAAGCGAGTCGGCGGCCAGTACTTCGGCATGGGCAGAAATGGCTCCATCTGCAATGCCAGTATTCACCTGGGAACCCACATGGATGGCGAGAAGCACTTCTGGCCGGCTGGCAGAACCATTGGACAGGTTCCGCTGGAGGAGTGGGTTGGTCCTGGCGTCATCGCCGATATCTCTCACCTGGTCAGCAATTCGAGCGTTTACACGCCGGAAATGATCGAAAGCGTGGTGGACGTCCACAAGGGGGACATCCTCATCCTCAAAACCGGGTGGTATAAGTATGGCTGGAACAGCCCGGATTCGGATGAATTCCGCTATATGATCAAACACCCCGGTCCCTCTCCTGACTTTTCGCAGTGGTGTGTCGACAAGCAGATCAAGTGGCTTGGCATTGACTGCGTGAGCCAGGACCATCCCATGAACACCATCCAGAGAATCTGGCATCCCAAGACTTTTGAAGAGGCCAACCGCAAGCTGATTGAGACCTTTGGCAAAGATTGGGATGAGATGTATCCCCTGGATAACTATTACCAGGACACACA
>JAHELX010000277.1:2351-7825 GCA_024643945.1 Anaerolineales bacterium | reverse complement strand
TATCTGGCCGAAAAGGGGATGCAAGTGATCACTTTCTCCAAAGAGGAGCAGAATAACTTTGCTGCCAACAGCCTGCTGATCGCTCCCTATCACCTGATTGGCGTTCAGCAAGCCGGGTTGGCATACGAAAACCGCTTGCGCCAGCACCAGGTTCAGACGCGATTTATCCCCTTCGAGGCACTGAGCGGTGGCTATGGGGGACCTCACTGTGGCAGCCAGGTCATTCTACGGGCCTAAGGGAATGGCTCTCCACATTTCTTGTGGACAGGAGGAGAGATGTCGGAATTTGCCATCGAAATGAGAGAGGTGGTTAAGCGCTTTCCCAACCCAAGCGGCGGCGAGGTGACGGCCGTAGACCAGGTGACCTTGCAGATCGACGACGGCGAGTTCTTTTCGCTGCTGGGACCTTCTGGCTGTGGGAAAACCACATCGCTGCGTATGATCGCCGGCTTTGAGTGGCCCACCCAGGGCGAAATCTATCTCAAAGGCAATCCTATGGGCCGTACCCCCCCCTTCCTGCGTCCGGTCAACACCGTTTTCCAGAGTTATGCCCTCTTCCAGCATATGACCGTTTTCCAAAACGTGGCCTTTGGCCTGGAGATGGAGCATGTTCCCAAAGCCGAGATCACGCGCCGGGTGGGAGAAGCGCTGGAGCTGGTGCAGATGAGCGGCATGGAGACACGCAAGCCCAAACAGTTGTCGGGGGGACAGCAGCAGCGAGTGGCACTGGCCCGCGCCCTGGTCAAACGACCGGCCGTGCTGCTGCTGGATGAGCCGCTGGGCGCCCTGGACTTGAAGCTGCGCAAGGAGATGCAGCTTGAGTTGAAGGCCTTACAAATGCAGGTCGGCATCACATTCATTTACGTCACCCACGACCAGGAAGAGGCCTTGACCATGTCGGATCGAATCGCGGTGATGGATAGAGGGAAAACCCTGCAAATCGGCACTCCCGTCGCAATCTACGAACGACCGAACTGCCGCTTCGTGGCCGACTTCATTGGCGAGACGAACTTCCTGTCGGGCACGGTTAAAGGGTTGGAGGGTGACGTGGCAACGGTCGCCATCAAAGCTCTGGGGGTGGATGCGCTGGGCCTTAAGGGAGGTGATCTTCACGTAGGGCAGGCCGTGGTGCTTTCAATTCGCCCCGAAAAGATACGCCTGGCTGATGCCGATGCCCTTAACTACAACTGCCTCCCGGCCAGGGTGGTTACGACCGCTTACATTGGCTCCGATACCCGGATCGTGATCGATCTGGAAAATCACATCCAGCTCAAAGTCTGGGAGCAAATCAAGATTTCAACTCTGGACGGTAAGGCGTTCTACGCCCCTGGCCAGGAGGTGTGGGCGACCTGGTTCCCCGAAAACGCCCTGGTGTTACCTGAAGACTGACAGGAGAAAGAGAATGAGCGCGATAACCGGCCGCGTCAAGTCTGTGTTTCGTGCTGTGCGCGAAGAGCCCAGCTTCCAGGGCGCCTTCTTGATCTCGCCGACGATGCTTTACCTTTTTCTCTTCTTGCTCCTGCCCTTGCTGCTGGTTGTTGTCCTGAGTGTGCTGACCCGGGGGCCTTATGGCAACGTGGTGTATCGGCTGAACTTCAAGAACTACGCGCGCCTGGTAGACCCTCTCTATTTGCGTATCTTGAGTTACTCCTTTGTCACGGCCATGGGCACTACACTGACAGCCATCCTCATCGGCTATCCGCTGGCCTACTATATCGCCCGATCCGCCGCCCGGCTGCGTTCGATCTTGCTTTTCTTGATCCTGGTCCCTTTCTGGACAAACTTCATTATCCGCATCTATGCCTGGATTATGATCTTGCGCACAGAAGGCCTGCTTAACGGGATGCTGCTGGGCTTGGGCGTCATCCAGGCCCCTTTGGACATTCTCTACACGCCGACGGCCGTGTTTATCGGCATGGCCTACGAGTTCCTGCCCTTTATGGTACTGCCACTTTTCACCTCTCTCGAGAAAATCGAGATGGCCCAACTGGAGGCGGCCGCTGATCTGGGAGCACCTCCGTGGCGGGCCTTTTTGCGGGTCACCCTGCCCTTAAGCGTGCCCGGCATGGTGGCCGGCTCCATCCTGGTCTTCATCCCGGCCATGGGCATGTTCGTGGTGCCCGATCTGATGGGAGGAGCCAAAACAGTCCTGGTGGGTAATCTCATCCGCAACCAGTTTCTCACTGCCCGCGATTGGCCCTTTGGCGCGGCCGCTTCAGTGTTGCTGCTGGCCACCACGCTGATATTTACCCTTATTTACACGCGCCGATCAGGCTTTGGGGAGGAGTTGGTGGTATGAGCGAGAAAAGGCCGGCCCTCTGGCTGCGCATATACGCAATTCTTGCCTACGGCTACATCTACCTGCCCATCCTGGTGTTGGTTATCTTTTCGTTCAACACGCAGAAACTGAATGTACGTTGGGAGGGCTTTACCCTGCACTGGTACGGCGAGCTTTCGCGTGATGCGAACATTCTGCTGGCGGCGCGCAACTCGCTCATCATCGCCACCGTTTCCACACTGGTTGCGACTATCATTGGCACGCTGGCCGCCCTGTCCCTGCAACGTTACTCCTTTCGCGGCAAGACACTCTCGGAGGCGACGCTGTACATCCCGGTCATCATCCCCGAAGTGGTGATGGGTATTGCGCTACTCGCCTTCTTCGTGCAGGTGGGCATCAGCCTGGGGCTGCTGACCATCACCCTGGCTCACATCGCCTTCAACATTCCTTTCGTTACCCTGGTGGTGCGGGCTCGACTGCATGGCTTCGACAGGGCCATCGAGGAGGCGGCTATGGACCTGGGGGCCAACGAATTGACCACTTTCTGGCGGGTGACGCTGCCCACCATCATGCCTGGTGTCCTCTCGGGCGCGTTGCTGGCTTTCACCCTCTCACTAGATGATTACGTGATCACCTACTTCACCGCCGGGCCCGGCTCGACCACCTTGCCCCTGCGGGTCTTCTCGATGGTGCGCTTTGCCGTGACGCCCGAGGTGAATGCCCTCTCAACCGTTTGGATCCTTACCGTCTTTGTCATCTTGCTGATCGGGCAGGTCGCCCAACGGCGACAGGTGTAGTCGAATAGGCTGGAATTTGAGCTCTCTCGGAAAGTGCTCGGAGCCCCGTCCTCGGGGCGGCTTTCGGGAGACGCCCCCGGGGACGGGGGCTGGGAGCGTTTTCAAAAGGCGAATAGGCAGGAATTTCGGAAAGGAGGTGTGTCCACGCAATTCAACCCATGCTGTGTTCACTCATGACGGTCTGCTCTCGAGTGGTTTCGGCGGCCACAGTGGGGGCAGACTGCCGCCCCATTACTCAATGGATGTATATCTTGCTCACTAAGGAGGAGAGTCATGAAATCACTCAAAACCATCCGACATGCACTACCCGTGTTGATCGTATTGATGCTGGTGCTGGTGGCCTGCGCTCCGGGGCCGGCCCCGACCGGGGTTGGCGAAGCAAAACCTCAATCCAAGCAGTTGAACCTGTACGCCTGGTCTGAGTATGTGCCTCAGGCATTGCTCGATGGCTTCTCCGAGGAATACGGTGTCACCGTCAGCTACGATGCCTACTCCTCCAACGAGGAGTTATTGGCCAAGCTGCAAGCTGGGGCCTCGGGCTACGACGTGATCATCCCCAGCGATTACACGGTAGTCATTCTGAAGAGCCAGGGCCTGCTGGAGGAGCTGGACATGAGCCAGATTCCCTACTTCGCCAACATCGGCGATGAGTTCAAAAACCCCTATTTCGACGAGGGCAATAAGTACTCGGTACCTTACCAGTGGGGGACGGTGGGACTGGTGGTGGACACCAGCAAGGTCACCCGGCCCATCACCCAATGGGCCGATCTGTGGGACCCCGAATTCGAAGGGCGGGTGGTGCTGCTGGACGACGAGCACGAAGTGCTGGGCATGGTGTTGCTGACCCTGGGCTATGACAAGAATTCTACCGACCCGGCCCAACTGGAAGAGGCCAAAGCCAAGATGCTGGAATTGATGCCCAATGTGCGGCTGATGGACAGTGACAGCCCCAAAACAGCCCTGCTGTCTGGCGAAGTATGGCTGGGCCAGACGTGGAACGGTGAAGCCGCCATCGCCCACGCCGAAAACTCGGCCATTGACTACATTTGCCCGACAGAAGGCTGCGGCATCTGGTACGACAACCTGGCCATCCCCAAGGGTGCGCCCCACAAGGACGCGGCGCTGGCTTTTCTCAATTACGTGCTCAGCCCCGAAGCCAGCGTGCTGATCACCGAAGAATTTCCTTATTCCAATCCGAACAAAGCCGCCCTGGACTTGCTCAAAACCCAGGACCCCGACCTGTATGAAGCTTATATGAACTTCGCCGCCACCAATCCGCCGCTGGACGCTATCAAAGCGGCGCACCCGGTGAAAGACAAAGGGGAAGCGACCCCGCTGTGGGATCGCGTCTGGACTGAAGTCAAAGGAGGCTAAGTAAGCCCATAGCATGGTGCGCAGCAGTCCATAGCGGGCCGCGCGGCAGGAAGCAGAGGATCGAAAGTGAGAACTTCCCTTGCTTCCTGTCTCTATCTGAAGAAAGGTTGGTAACCCTAATGACCCGCACCTACGACGACGCAATCAAATATTCCCGCCGCTGGATGGATATCATCCACCAAGAACAGGTGACGCAGGCTGAAGCCAAAGAAATCATCGAGGAGACCATATATAACTTCAGCCAGCACTTCAATCGTGGCTTTTTGGAGTACCGCAAATCGGTGACGGAGGCCGAAGGCTATGCGGCCACCGAATGGACCGGTCGTGGCGCCATTATGCAAGACGTGATGGGGCGCCAGTGGATTGATTGTCTGGGCGGTTATGGGCTGCTTGACCTGGGTTGGTCACATCCCAAAGTGGTTGATACCGTACGCGCTCAGTTGGCCCGCACCCCAATGCCCAGCCAGGAACTCCTCGACCCGTTGCGCGGCGTGCTGGCTCGTCTGCTGGCGATGGTCACCCCGGGCGACATTCAATATTTCTTCTTCGCCGCTGGTGGCACCGAGGCGGTAGAAGGCGCTTTGAAGCTGGCCAAGATGTACACCGGAAAAAGCGGCTTCATCACTGCAGTGCGCGCTTTTCATGGCAAAACCCTCGGCTCACTCAGCGTGATGGGGAAAGCCGACTTTCGCCAACCCGTGATGCCCCTGTATCCCAATGTCTATTGGGTGCCCTTCGGCGACGCCGACGCGGTGGCGCGTCAGCTCGAAATCGCCGAGACAGTGGGCGTGGATATCGCCGCAGTGATCATGGAGCCCATCCAGGGCGAGGCAGGGGCCATTGTCCCCCCCGATGACTTCTGGCCTCGTTTGCGGCACATCTGTGATCGCTACGGCGTGCTCCTCATCGCCGACGAGGTGCAGACCGGCATGGGACGCACCGGTAAGCTGTGGGGCGTTGACCACTGGTACGTGGTGCCCGACATCATCATCCTGGGCAAGTCGCTGGGCGGGGGCGTGATGCCG
>JAHELX010000277.1:0-2341 GCA_024643945.1 Anaerolineales bacterium | reverse complement strand
GAAATCTGGAAAGTGATGATGGAGCCCAATCCCTTCATCCACACCACCACCACCGGCGGCAATCCGTTGGCGGCGGCTGCGGCCATCGCTGCTATCAACGTCACGCTGGAAGAGAATTTGCCCCAGTTGGCGGCCGAAAGAGGGCGTTACTTCAAAGCTGGCCTGGAACAACTGGCCGACAAGTACGGTATGATCTACGAGAAAATCACCGGCAAGGGCTTATTGCTGGGCCAACATTTTCGTAACGCCGAGCTTGGTTACAAAGTAGCCGCCGGCCTGTTCAAGCGGGGGGTGCTGGTGGCGGGCACGCTGACCAGTGCCAAAACCATCCGCATCGAGCCTCCCATCTACATCACCCAGGAGCAAATAGATGCCGTGCTGGATCGGCTGGAAGATACCCTGGCCGAGATCAAAGCCACGCTCTAAGCGCAGACCGAGAGTCAATAAGGAGGCGAGCCATGCCTTTTGGATACACCGGGAAAATACTGCACGTTGACCTGAGCAATGGCGCTCTTACGATCGAAGCACCGCCGGATCTCTTTTATCGCAAGTACATGGGGGGCAGCGCTTTCGGCCTGTATTATATTTTGCGCGAGATGCCAGCCGGCGTAGACCCTCTCGCGCCCGAGAATGTGCTGACCCTTATGCTCAGCGTGACCACCGGCGCGCCGATCTCCGGGCAAAGCCGCCTGATGGTCAATGCCAAGTCACCCGTCAGCCACGGCATTGGCGACGCGCAATCGGGTGGTTTTTTCCCCGCCGAGCTGAAGTTTGCCGGCTTCGATGGCATCGTCGTCAAGGGACGGGCCTCCCAGCCAGTGTACCTGTCCATCACGAACGGACAGGCCGAACTGCGTGACGCCTCGCATCTGTGGGGCAAAGTCACTGGGGAAGTGGACGCCCTGCTCAAGGCTGAAGTGGGCGATCCCAAAGCCCAGGTGCTGCAATGTGGCCCGGCCGGTGAAAAGGGGGTGCGCTTCGCTAATCTCATCAACATGGCTAATCGCGCCAATGGTCGCACCGGTATGGGGACAGTGATGGCTTCCAAGCAGCTCAAGGCGATCCTCGTGCGTGGCAAGCAGCCTGTGTCGCTGGCCGACCCGGCTGCGCTGGCAGCCATCGCCAAAGCCGGCGTCCAGATACTGCCCGAGAACCCCGACGTGGATGGCCTGGGCAAATATGGCACGGCCAGTGTGGTGATGCCCCAACACGCTTTTGGGACCCTGCCCACCCGCAACTACGAAGAAGGTCAGTTTGAAGATTGCGAGGCCATCAGTGGTGAGACGATGTATGACACTATTCTCAAAAAGCGCGACACCTGCTATGCCTGCGTGGTACGCTGCAAGCGCGTGGTCGAGATCACCGAAGGCCCGTATCCCGTTGACCCCCTGTACGGCGGCCCTGAATACGAAACACTGGCCACCTTCGGTTCTTATTGCGGTATCGGCGACCTGGCGGCCATTGCCAGGGCCAACCAGATCTGCAATGAGTACGGCGTAGACACGATCTCGTGTGGAGCGACCATCGCTTTTGCCATGGAGTGCTTTGAAAAGGGTATCATTGGCCTGGAGCAGACCGGCGGGCTGGAGCTGCGCTTTGGCAAGGCCGAGGCGATGCTCGACGTGTTGCAGCAAATTGTCACCAAAAGCGGCCTGCTGGGCCCGGTGCTGGCCGAAGGCTCGGCCCGTGCTGCTGAAGGCTGGGGGTCAGCCGCCGAGGAATGCTTGATCACGGTCAAAGGCGAAGAAGCGCCGGCCCATATGCCACAGGCTAAGAAATCGCTGGCCCTGATCTACGCCGTGAATCCCTTTGGCGCCGATCATCAATCCAGCGAGCACGACCCCATGTTCGAGCAAGGGACTGAAGATCTATACCTCACCCGTTTGGCCGAGTTGGACCTAAAAGACGTGCCCCCCGAGGGAAGCCTGGGTGAGGAGAAGGTCCGTTTCGCCGTCTACACCCAGCGCTTTTACAGTATGCTCGACACCTTGGGCTTGTGCCAGTTTGTCTTCGGACCAGCCTGGACGCTGTACGGCCCGGCCGAAACGGTTGACATGGTCAAAGCCATCACCGGCTGGAATGTCAGCCTGTTCGAGCTGATGAAAGCAGGCGAACGCCGGCTCAATATGCTGCGCGTCTTCAACGCTCGCGAAGGATTCGGGCGTAAAGACGACCGTCTGCCTAAGAAGTTCTTTAAAGCGCTCAAGGGGACTGGCCCTACGTCCGGAGTGGCGATAGATCCCGACGAGTTTGAGGCGGCCCTGAATCTCTACTATCAACTGAACGGCTGGACAGCCGACGGCGTACCGACTCCAGCCAAATTGGCCGACCTGGGCATTTC